>NZ_JBFUJG010000021.1:0-71342 GCF_056401495.1 Mucilaginibacter sp. P4_E8 | reverse complement strand
GGGTAAGCCGATCATCGGGAGAAGCTTTGGCGGCTGTATTCGCTATGTGGTGAATAAGCCGGAAGCTAAAGTATTATCTGCCGAGGGTGTACGAATGCAGAACGCAGCTGCCATCATTCAGGACTTTAACCTGCAACGGAAAATGCGGCCTGAGTTGGGGAAAGCAGTTGGACACCTGGTACTCAGCTGGAGCAAAGAAGACTTGCGCAAATTAAGTGATGACATCATGGTGGAGCGGGCGAAAGAGTATATGGAAAAAGTAGGTATCAGGGCTACGCAGTATCTAATCGTGCGGCACAGCGACCGCGCTCATCCACATCTTCACTTAATCTACAACCGGGTGGATAATAACGGCAAGACCATTAGCGATAAAAACAACTTCCCTAAAAATGTCAAAGCTTGTAAAGAGATCACCATCAAGTACGGCTACCATTTAGGTGAAGGAAAAGATCTGGTGAACCGCCAGGCACTAAAAGGCAAAGAAAAAACCCGGTACGAATTGTATGATGCTATTAAAGCTGGCATGAAAACAGCCACGACTTGGAAACAGCTGGAAGCCAAGCTTGCCAGGCAGGGAATTACCATTGATTATAAATTCCGCAGCGGTACCAATGAAGTACAGGGCATATCCTTTGCAAAAGGCAATATCAAAATGAAAGGTTCCGCGATTGACAGGAGTTTAAGCTTTGCCCGCATAGATGCGACTTTAAACCGCAACCAGCAGGTACAACAGTATCATGCGGCAAGGGAAGCAAACCAACCATTTGTTGCTAACCAGCTGCGTGATTCAATCAGGCAGAGCGTTCAGGGGGAATACAGACATAATCCCATTGTAGGTAAAGGGATATTAGAAGCATTGCTGGAACCACAAATTGTTGCCGGGCCACCTGACCCAATGGGTGACGCAGATATTGCGCGCAGAAAACGGAAGAAGCATGAAGCGGAGCATTCCCAGTCACAGGGTATAAGCAGGTAGATGAATTAATGATTAGAATGAACATTAAAATGAATTGTTATGCAAAATGAAGAATTAGAAGAGAAAGTAAATATTATGGAAGAACTGATCCAGGGGTTTGCCGGTAGGATCAGTGTGATGGAAACCAGTATGGCAGAGTTCCTAAAAAGTTTTATGGAACAATACCGGGGTGCACTGGAAACGATCGCGGCTCGAATTGAAACTGCTAATAAGCGGTATGACGATCAAAAAATACAACAGCAGATTGATGAATTAAAAGATGTTGTAGCAACAGTACCGAAAGTTATTCGCGTGAAAAACAGTCATCATTTAGGCGCCTGGTCAAAAAATTTGATCATTGGCCTTGTAGCTTGTTTTATAATAACGGCCGGATCAGTCGGCACAGCATTATATTTCTATCATCAAAATGATCGCTTAAATCGTGAAGCTTATAATTTTTGGCTGGTTAGGGCCCTGTATCCTGAGGTAGCGAAGACCATTGAAACAAAGTTAACGGAAGATCCAGAGGGTTTTATAGATATGGCCGAAAAAGCAATGGCAAAACAGCAGGCGATCACTGCTGCCGAAGCCGTAGCAGCGCAGGCAGAAAAAGATCAAAAGGAGGCTAAGCAAAAGCTGGAAAAAGTGAAGGCAAATAAGTGATGAGTTTGGAATAGATATGGCCACGATGGTTCGACAGGTTATTAAATTACGCTACACGCTGGCTACATTTTGTCTCGGCCTCATTTCCACCTTGGCATTAGTACTTCTTAACATACGAACACTACTTTGCCATTTTCAAACTATCGGGTGGTTTACATTATCCGATAGCTTGCGGGTTTAATATCATAACCTTAAAAAACAATTTTTTATTATAACTTTAGATGATTTAGCGATTATGAAATACATCGCCAAAAGCGAAAACCCAATGCTCACTTTAACAGGGTGAACGTAACCTTAATTGTCACATTATGGAATTTTTCGACCTGGCCAAGAACAATATTTTTATTGGAAATTCTGATAAGCTTTTGGAATGGGCCGAAAATGATCCGCAAATTAAAGCGATTGAAAAAGTCCAGTCATTGTTAAAAAATTATCTCGAATTGGACAACGTCAGCTTTTTGTTCGGTTCCGGATCTTCCATCCATTTAGGCGCGGTAGCCATTAGGGATTTTCCATATGAAGTTGAAAAACACATTATAGCTAAAGATACTTCGGTCGCGAATTTTAAAGGCATTTACAAAGAATTAATAGATACAATCGCGCTCCTTCAGCATAAGTGGGTATCTGATGTTGCCGTGACGCTAAAGATTGGTGAGAAAAGTTTCAAAACGGTTAATGGCTGGTCATATAGCTTGGATGACAACGTTATCAGGGATGGCGATTCATTAGAGATCTCAATTGAATATGAAAAGGTCTTAAATTACCTGATTGCCAAAGACTATGTGCTTGACGAAGATACAAGTAAAGTAAGAGTTGATAAGATCAAAGAGCTGATCATTGCGGTAAAAGAAGGTCTGTTTTTAGTATGTAATGTTGATGAAAGGGAGGTCCCTATATCCTTGATTAAAAGGAAAAAAGGAAGTCCACTCAAACATCAACAGCACCAGGGGCAATTGCTTGAAACAGAAAGTAAATACCTATTTCATGAAAAATTTTTAAAATCATTATTGCAAAGACCCCTCAATTTAAGGCGCGCAAATATTTTCACGGCTAATTATGATTTGGCATTTGAGTATGCCTTTGATCGACTGGGGGTTCATTATATAGACGGCTTTAGTGGTTTTCATAAGCGTTTTTTTAAACCAGAAACCTTCGAATATGATATTTTTTATCCCGGTTCGACGACATCGGGGAAAGTGCAGCGCATTGAAAAAGTTTTGAGGTATTTCAAATTACATGGTTCGCTGTCTTGGGTTAATTCAGAAAAAAGGGATGCGAATAATTTATATGGCATAGAGGAAATGCCATTGAAATTAATCGAAATCATGGAAAAGAAAGGGGAGATCATTATCTATCCCTCAGCCGTGAAAAAAGCCTATACCTTAGATTTACCTTATTCAGAATTATTCCGGCAATTTGCCTCGACTATTACCCAGTCTCAGTCCGTATTAATCACGGTGGGTTATGCTTTTGCGGATGACCACTTCAATGATATTATTTTCCAAGCTTTATCAAATCCGACATTTACTCTGATTATAGTTGATTTCAATGGTACACTGAATAACGCCAACATCGAAAGGATAAAAAATTTAAATGATTCAAGGATAATTATATTACAAGGTGCTTTTTTTGGCGATTTTTTAACGTTGGCGGATACGCTCATGCCTGATTTCTACAGCCTGAACAGCAAAGAAAAGGTAGCAAAAACGCTTGACTCATATTTTAATAATAAAACCGCCTGAAATGACTGAAAGAAGCATTGGTAAAGTGATTTCAGTGGATAGCTTCAGGGTGTATATCAAATTAGATGATGACCTGAAAAGTTTATACAAGAGCGGATATGAAGATATTTACGAGGTAGCCAGGATAAATTCTTATATCATCATCCCTATCGGTGCGGATAAGATTGTGGCAATGGTAACCCGTATTAGGGCAATTGATGAAACGGAATTGGGAGGCGACAAGGGGGCGATTTTTCTTACACAATCGGCAAGGTACCTTATTGCTACGATGATCGGCACAATTGATAATAATGCAAAATATATTCAAGGCGTTTATAATTATCCCATTTTAGATAATCCGGTTTGGTATGTGACTAAGAATGATCTGGATCATATATTTGATCAAAAAGCTAAAACTGAAATTGATTTTGATGAAGATTATTACCTGCCTGTGGGGACATCACCGGCATTTTCAGACTATAAGATCAAGATAAACCCGGATAAACTTTTTGGTAAACACGCCGCTATTTTGGGGAATACCGGTTCTGGGAAATCCTGTACTTTGGCATCTATCATCCAAAGCTTGTTTGATTTCGATTACAATGGTAAACGGCTGACCAATGCCCATATCATAATTTTTGATACGAACGGCGAATATAAAGCAGCTTTTCAGGGTACGAAAGAAAAACCGTATAAAAATTTAAAACAGGTTAACTCTTTTCATATCGACAAATCCGGCATGAAAGTGCCCTACTGGTTTATGAATTTTTCAGACTTTGATTATTTATTCCAGCCCAGTCCTAATACACAGGCACCCATATTACAAAATGCACTGAGTATCGCTAAAAACAAGCAGGAATCAGAAGACCGGGGATTGATCCCAAGGCCGTTTCTGTTCATTTTACAGGAAATTCTGAATGAATCAAGAAACCCGGATTTTAAGATAAGAAGCAGGATTTATAATGAAATCGAAAGCTTTGGAAAAGAATTTCAAACTCTGGTTACAGAATATGATTTAAAGGAATTCCTCAGGATACTGAAGGCTTTACGCGCTTTAAAAACGACGTTTACCTTTAATGCACGCACCAATTATGTGGAAGGGTTTTTAAACCCGACAATTTTTTCTGATATATCCGCCCAGTTGGCAGCCGAATTAACAAAGTATCAAATTTACTTGGCCAATAAGATTACCGGTGAGAATAAAAATATAGATCTGCCCATCTGGTTCAATTATACTGATTTGATCAATATTCATATCGATAGTGCGATAGATGAACTGGAAGGCTCGAATAACCGCATCAGGGAGTTTTTATCGACATTAAGATTAAGGCTCCAATCTTATTTAAATGATGACAGAATCGGGTTACCGTTGTTACTAAAACAGCATGAAAACATAGAGCAAAGCTTGGCAAAGTTTATCTCCTTCATCTTGGGTGACTTTTGCAAAGTGTACCAGGACCAGGATGACGACTTATACACCGGTTATTACCAAACGCAATTAAAAAAGCATGAACATGAAAAACTGGCGAAGGATGCCGCGAGCCAAATAACCATAATTGACATGTCCTTGCTTCCTTTTGAAGTATTGGAAACAATCACTGGCCTAGTAGGACGATTGATTTTAGAGTTTGTATCCCGCTTTCCGGAGGCTGACAGGGGATCTGTTCCGATTGTGATCGCATTGGAGGAAGCACAGAATTATATTCCGGAAAAAAATAAGACAGATAGGGAATCCATTGCCAAGAAAATATTTGAGCGTATCGCGCGGGAGGGAAGAAAATATGGCATATCGCTGTTAGTCTCAAGCCAAAGGCCATCCGAATTATCCAAAACAGTGTTGTCACAATGTAATTCCTTCATTATTCACCGATTGCAGAATCCTGAAGACCAAAAGTATGTGAGGCAGCTCGTGTCGGCGGCAAATGAAGATATTTTGCAGCAATTGCCGATTTTACCGCAGCAGCATGTTATCCTCATGGGGGATGCAGTTCGAACACCAGTCCAGGCAAAAATAAACCTAGCCAATCCTAAGCCCAATAGTAGTAATCCCAAATTCATAGAAAAGTGGACCAATGACCCACAAAAAGATTGGCCGGATTACAAAGGCATAAGTGAGGCATGGGAGAATAATGATAAATATGACGGGTTACCGAGTGATTAAAGGCAAAAATCAGTAGGCAAGTTATATATTTAATGGATTATGATTGATCGCATGGAAATGCCCGTTAGTCAAGAAATAAGCAACTTGTCTCCACTGTATGCACCACACGTTATGTATTAGGTACTATTTTGGTAACTACCCTTGCTGTAGGACGGAACGTATCCCCCTAGGAACCGTTTATTCTTACCGGATAAATAACGTTTGCTGGTTATAACCATTGTTTTTGTAATTTACTTTCTTAAACCGATACCTGATGCTGGTCTTTTTAGATTCAAATATTTTCTATAACAACTGGTACTTAAGAAGCGTAAACTTTCAGGTCCTTTTTAATTATATCATCAATAACAACGGATTTCTGCTGTTATCAGAGCTGGTGATCCAGGAAACGGAAAATAACCAGCAGAAAGCATTGGACAGCGCGCTTGCTGAGTTACAGAAGGCCTTGAATGGCCTAAAGCAGTTTAGTCCTGCGACCGACCCGGTGGATCTTAAAAGGTTTGAAGAACCATATGACTTTAAAGCTTTACTGGAAAACAAATTAGGAAGCACCTACACCATTTACCTGGGTTATGCGGATATCCCGCAAAAGACGGTGGTAGAGCGGGCAATCAAACGGCGCCGGCCGTTTAAGGATGGGGAAAAAGGTTATCGCGATTCGCWGGTCTGGCTTTCTTTGCTGCATTTTTTAGCGGGGAATAAATACAGTGGCGAACTGGTGTTTATCAATAATAATGTTAATGACTTTTTTAGCTCTACCAAAGATGTTTTACACGAGGATCTTTTGGGTGATTTGGCAGAATACGGGGTAACGTGCCGGTTCATAACTTATCCCAGTCTGAACGATTTTGTCAGCACACACATTGATAAAGCCGAGTATACGCTCAATCATAACCAGTTACAAGAGATGGAACGACAGGTGGAGTGGCTAACGGAGAGTTATTTTAGCTATCTGTCCACGGAGGCTTTACGGACGTTTTTGAAGGATTATGATCCGGTGTTGGGTGGGAGCTTTTCACCGCAGGAACATAGTTTTAATATCGATGAAGGGATGGAAGACCCGGAGATTCTCAAAAGCGATATCCTGCAAGGTCCGTCGGTTTATATCAACTTGCGCTTTTGGCTTCGGATGTGCACCTTCAGGTTGAAAATAACTGCCGAGGAATACTATACGCGTGTCGCGAATATGCGTGCACCATATAACATCATCGAACAGCGCAGCGATCTGGTCACTATCGAAATTTATCTCCGCATTAATATGCAGGTCAGTTTTGAATTTATTCCTGATGAAAGAAACATCAAGGGTTTCACTGTGGATCAGACTGGTATCCGGCGCTCATAGTAGGGATAAAAGAAGTTTTTGTAATTATTTAATAGCAGATACATAACTTCCAAAACCCTCAAATTGAGATCAAATATAAAAAGCAAAGTGCCGGGGCCAAGACGTTTTTCCATTGTAATGATCTTCGTTAATTACATAATAACTCCATCTTTAATCATTTGTCGTGGCCTTTTACTGAATCAGCATTAAAGAAATCGACTACCATATATTTAACTCACCCCCCCAGTAATCAATAATACAACTATTTTATATTTTTTGTTCTTGCCTTCGGATATTCATTAACAACAGTTTTAATTAAATAATACAATAGCACAACTTCTCCGATAAGGATGAGTGATAGAAACATTCCGAACTGACCTCCATATTTATCATCAAACGCTTCAGGAAGTTTTGTTGCTGTTGTTAACGCTGCTATACCGATAATTGTGATGAAAATGAAGTTTGGTAGAAATGAATAGCCTATTTTTAACTCCCATTTAAGCCGATTAACAAAATCATCATAAGACATCGCCGTGTACTGTTTAGCTTTATTTTCACCATAAGCGGTCCATTCTTGTTGTTTTGATTGCTGTTCACTAGTAACAATTATACTTTTCTTGACGAAATATTGATTGTAATATGTGTTATAAATCGAACGTTTAGTTTCATCACCTAACACCTCATATGCCTCTGTTGCCTCAATAAAACTTGATGTTGCGTTTGGAGATTTGTTGCGGTCAGGGTGAAACTCCAAGACTAGCGAACGATAGGCTTTTTTTATTTCAATCAATTCCGCATTAAAAGAGACACCAAGAACTTTATAGTAATCTTTCATATGATGTAGGGTGATTTGTCAACTTCTGTACTTGATATTCTGCTTTTTGATAATTGCGGTCTAATATTAAATAATTAAGCGAAACATCTTTATAAATATAAGATAGTAATTCTCGGACCGGGTCAACTCCCCAGTTTACAAGGCGTCTAACCAAACAATGTAATTGCCTAGTCTTTAGATTGATAAGTGTGTTTTAATACATAAAAGGGGCTTTGCTCAATAGTATAGTTTTCACATCCTTGATTGAACCAAACGTTTCTAGTTCATAGTCAAAATATAGAGTTAATTGTTATCGAATAGGAATCACAAGTCTCTTTTCGGGGTCCATCGACCACTGGACTTGCCACACTCTGCCATCGGTTTGGTCAATCAACAAGAACGTGTATATATTTTGAGTCGGGAATAAAGCAAACCTACCGTTTTTCTCATTGTCACTAGTGACCAGAGAGGTTAAACTCAAATTGCTTTGACCGCGATTGTTTTCTTTAGCATCAAATTGTACTTGCCACATCTGCCCATTCCTGGTATTTAATTTAATGAACGTCCACATATTTTGTGTTGCGAAAAACTGATAAGTAACCGGTTCGGAAAATTGGTTATTCGGCGTGTATAACGTAGCATCGTTGTTTTTTACTTGTGCTTGAGCCAGCGAGGTTATTAAAACAATGATTAAAAAAAGCAATAATTTTCTCATATCGTAATAAGTTTAAGGTGAACAAATATAAGGAAGAAACACATCGTTACTTATGCGAAGAATAAACAGCTATAACAATGGACGCAATCGAAACAATAAGTGAAAAGATAATCAGTATCGCTACGGATTTCTTACGTGTTACCGATGTCTTATTTAACTTGTGAGATTCGATCTTTAGAAGTTGAGACTGATAGCTAAAGAAAAAACTTGCTGCTAACATCTGAAAAGTTTATTGCTGCCACATTTCAATCCCTAAATTATAACTAATAAGAATGAGATTTCGTTTTTCATATCTCTTTTGATAGCTTCGATACCAGCAAGTACCTTTACCACATGGGATTACTAAGCGCAACGCAGATCAATCAATATGGGACCTGCCTGAGAACCGTCATTACGGCATTGGCTGAGCAACAGCAAGCCGGGAGACAAGCGCCAGACCGTTTAAACGACTTCATGACTGACCTCCGCAATCTGTTGGGCATGTTAAAAACACCTCAAATAAGAAAATATGGTTTGAGCGCTCCTCTCAGAGGTAGGAACGAATGGGATGTTTCCGAAATTCACTATCATTGTACTTATCTAAACCCTTACTGTTTCGAATGAAAAGTACATCTGCATCCCCTGTCTCGATCAAGGATATTAGTTATGGTAATAATATAAAAGGCCTTCTTGTCGACTCCTATATTGAAAGTTTATCGAAGTACCGGGCGGGCGTAGATCAAGCAATAGAACTCAAAAGCGATATTCCCATTTTTTTGGATACAAATATCCTGCTGCGCTATTATAGCGTATCGTTCAAATCGAGAGCGGTACTACTGCGTTTCTTTTCAGAAAATCAACATCGGTTCTACATCACCGCCCAAGTCCAGAAGGAGTTCATTAAAAACCGCGAAGATGTTATCGACCGGTTCTTTGATGAAACGTTGAGCAAGCTCGGAGATGATTTAAAGTCTGATGTGATCAATAAAATTCAGGCTTACAAAGACCGGAATAAAATTTTACTGGACGATTTTGACTTTTTAGAAACGAAGCTAACCAAACTTCATACCGACGCGAGTAAATCATTTGAACAACTGAATAAAGAAATTGGCGAGATCAAGCAGAAAAACCCCGCTACCAAATATGATGACGAACTTTTGTCGGTCGTCATGAAAATGAATCTGGTCGACAATCTTTCGGAAGAGGATATCAAGTTTTTGCAAACAGAATATGATAGTTTTAAGAAAGGCATAGAAGTCGCAAAAATCAAATCAGAGATCGGCAAGCCTCAGAAAGCATTTCCGGGAATGTCTGATTTGATCGAAAAACCGGAAAATCCCTATGGTGATTACCTGATCTATCACGAAATGATTAGGCTGGCGAAAGAGCAAAAGACGGATACCATGTTTCTCACCTATGATACCACCAAGGGTGACTGGCTGAAAACAAATAGAGAACCGCATTCTCATTACATTCAAGCTATTTACCAGGCTACTGGTCAAACATTATTTTTTTTGGATGCAGAACGATTCTTTGACAAGCATTTAAAACAACATTTTGAGTCGTTGTTGAAAGCGCCAACTGATTATTTTTCTCCCGCGAGCGACTACGAAAAGGAATTCATTTTGAATTTTGTCGCTTTAGAACGGGTAATCAGGACGATTGCCGAGTTCGTGGTTATCGATGACTATGATAGAAAGCCTATTCAACGTATTATTGCGGAATTTGTGGACCAAAAGTATGTTGATTCTCGCTTTCTGCATGAAGTCAAAAAGCTATCCGAACTTAAAAACCTGCTCATCCACGGGCATGATCGTGATAAGATCGACCAAATCACAGAAAAGGAATTTGCCGATTGGACGCGCAGACTTGAGGAGGCAATTGTTGCCTTAAAGGAACTTTACAATCGATTATAAATCATTTTATATTAAAACGCAAATATGGATGCCCTTGGCTTTTATATACCAATAAATAAAGATGATTTTGATTTATATCCTATGAATGATATGCATAATACAGCGGCGGTAATGTCTTTTTTGAACGATTACGTTCCTCGATTATTAAGTATGGTACCACAAAATGATATTAACCAATGAGTTTATTCACGGACGAAAGTGCCATGCAGGAATGGCTTCATGGAAAATTCATAAACGAAACAACGCTGTCGGAACTGATCATCAATTATGACGAATTTAAAGAGGCGGATTCACCAAAATCCACTCCTTTGATATTGCAGAAAATCCGGGAGAGCTACAGTTTCTGCATGGCTTCATTCGAAAATAATGAATTGCTCTTCTCCAATCAAAACATTTCTTTAAATCCCAAGGATGTATTAAAGCCAGATTTCGTTCTTTATGCCCCCGAAACCCAAAATATTATTATCGTAGAACTGAAAAACATTAAAGGGCCGACCCGGCAGGCGGGTACTGAGTTTGGCGCTTATGCCGCGGAATTAAAAAGCTACCTGCCTTTTTTAGCCGATGGTGAAGTTGTCAACGTGATCGTTTCTACGGTATGGCCGGCCTTGATATGTCATTATGTAATTAATGAGATCATGTGGTTGAACAGGAATTTGATCTGCCTGGAGCCAGTTGATCATGAAGGAGAGACCTTATTAAAAATTGTTCAACCATCAGTTATCACAGACGATATCCGACGGTTTTCTATAAGTACACAACAACTCGGTGGCTATCATTTATGTCTTTATGATTACGAGGGCGTGAAGCAGGGGAACTACTTCAGGATGGCAAACCATGACAATCAAATTCGGGCCGCGCTTAACGCCATGTCCGTCAGAGGTAATTCGCTCAGAACCCATGGCTTTGCCTTTTTATGGAAAAATATTTATGAATTTGGCTATGCGCCATACACCATTACATTAGTTAACTATACTTCTTTCCAAGCCTTACCATATTCATTTACCGATCCTGCATATGTGCCCAACGAAACGGCTATGCGTCTTTTGGAGCTTATACGCGACCATGATCCAGAGGGACATGGTCAGATACTTAATACCATTTGTGAGGCTGGGGAACGCTTCCTGAAAGGATTTTGTGACCCACGACCAGAGTATTTTACCGAC
Source organism: Mucilaginibacter sp. P4_E8 (assembly GCF_056401495.1). NCBI lineage: Bacteria > Pseudomonadati > Bacteroidota > Sphingobacteriia > Sphingobacteriales > Sphingobacteriaceae > Mucilaginibacter > Mucilaginibacter sp. P4_E8. The sequence goes on along the minus strand of NZ_JBFUJG010000021.1, from coordinate 59,934 downwards.
TGGCAAAACCTAAAGCCTTCGATTTTCTATGAAACAGATGCCATGGCTTTTGTCGCATGGGGCGTTTTCGAAGAATTATTTTACGAACGTCTTGCCGAAGCATATACAAGAGATGATTATGATTACCGGCATGACAACCCGATGCTGGCCATCGCAATGCTGAATGAAATCATCGATGAAACAAAGTTGTATATCGATTGGGGGAAGTTGGGCTTAGACAACGAAGTGGACGAAAGTTTTTTCGATTGATCTAGGCATCCAACCCTTTATTCGTCTCTCGCCATATAGCCTTAGCGTCTTCATACGCCCGGTCAACTTTGGATTTAAACACGGGATCCGTTTCGGACATTTTTGCAAGAACGTGCTGCAGGTTGTTAAAAAACTCCATGGTTCCTATTTGTCTTCCTGATTCTTTTGCTTTATCCATCATTTTATGGAATAACTGTCTACAGGTTTCTTTCACATCCTCAAATAATTTTTCAAACAGCATTCTGTCGTTTTCCTCCTCAAAATCATATTTTGAGTGTTGTTCCCCATACTGATTCAACAAATAACCTTTTAAGCCAATTTGCTTGAAGCATTGAAAGAAGTGTAAAGTCTTGTCATCATGTGCGAAGATATTTCTGATCTCTGAAAACTTAATGAGTTTCGTTTTTTCGACTTTAGCTATGAGGTTAATGTCGGCAAGCAAATTCAGTTTGGCATTGAAAGATAATCCGTTTTTTCCGAAAGATTTCGATTCGTCGACATCGATATTTAAAAATTGGGCTAGCATCATAGTAATCACCTTCTCAATAGTCACGGACGCTTCGATAACTTCAGATCTGGCCCTTGATGGGATATTTACAAATAAAAGGTCATCAAGGGTCATATGCAATGTTTTAGATGGAGTATTTTCAATGGTGTTTTTTTATTGTCAAGGTACGAATAACACACACGTGTACGCAACGTATGTGCGCAGTCTAAATTTTTACAAAATTTCCCTATGTACGGAGGAGCTTCCTTTTGATGATCAATCTTTGACTACACCGGTTTATAAATGCTTAAATGGAGACTTCGGAAAACAACAATTTATGTGTAGTATCAACTGCTGCTGCAACCAATGAATTATTGATCAGTGTGAAAGGATGAGAATATTCCGATAGCTTAATATTAAAAAACTTCCTTCAGAACTTGCGAAAAAAGTATTGCCAATTTTCGCTAAAACAATGAAATGTGCTATATGAACTTAATAAATAACACAGAATATTAATAAAAGTGTTAGACCTATGTTAGACCCGATAATCAAAGACTTAGGTTCTAAAATCATAAGTCCTTGATTTTCAAGTCGGGATGGCGGGATTCGAACCCACGACCTCCAGCACCCCATGCTGGCGCGATACCGGGCTACGCTACATCCCGAAAATGTTATTTCTTTCTCAAAAACATCGTTTCCAGTGAACTAAGCAAGTATTACTAATTAATTGCCTGGTTAAACCTTATGTTGTTAATGATCTCTTTGACGTGGTAGTACACATCGGTGCAAATATAATCATGTGTCTGAAATTGTAAAGGATTCCATAATATTTTGATTAAGTGATTGAATGAATTATGGTGTCTATTCACGATTGTATCAATTAAGTGCAAGGAGGAACGGAATAAATGTCTTTCATTTTGAATGAGAACGCTGTAAAAACGCAACTATTTTTTGCTGGCTCTTATACCTTTCGGACCCTTTTTCAAAATCCCAGTCAGCCATTAAGTCGGTTATATATTCCTTATGCCCATCATAATCTATTGATAATGGTTGTTTATAAATAGCGCCATGATTAAGAAGATACAATACAATATCCGGATACTTATGGATAAGCGCATTATAAAGAGCATCGTATCTGTTTTGTCTCCTATGGTTGACGTTGGCACCGGCCTTTGCCAATATCTGTACATAAGACAAAGACCCTTGTAGACAGGCTATAGACAGAGGAGTGTTTCCGTCGATACCTTCAGCCCGGGCTCCCCCATGTGACTCTATATTCGGATCACCTCCGGCTTTTAATAATAATTCCAAATATCTATTGTCCCGCCCTATCTGAAGTATCCCATCCCCGATAAATGCAGCCTGCATTAAAGGCGACAATCCTTCATAGCTATCCTGCAAATTAGGGTCTGCACCTAAGTGAACTAACTCTTCAACCGATCTGTATTTTTTGGTTTGGACTGCCATTTGTAACAATCCTATTCCAAATCGTGGTTCCTGGAAATTCAGTAATGATTTATTCCTGCCAACCTCCTGCCTAATTTTTACTACATCCTGGTCTTCAACAGCTTTAGCCAACTCCCACGCAGGCAAGTCCTGATAAAGCCGATAATCATAGCCAAGCAGCTTACTTTTGTCAACGGTTTTATCCCGGTCGGTACAACTCGCAATCATAAATACCAGCAGAAAAATAGATATAAAGACTTTTCTAAAACACATAGTTACTTTTTAAAGGCATCAGTACCTAACTTCCCGTGGCTCAATATATAGAAAATGGGAAAAGATCACATCTGAAAGTTTAACTTAAAGCAGGTCCTTTGACATTGCCTAACCTTCTCACAAACCGCAGTTTTTAATGTAATGGGGTAGTTTGAACCCAATAAAGCTACTTAAGTTATTTTTTTGATACACAAATTAATATACTATTTATATCACACTATGATAATAATAACAGGAGCATCTAATTATTGGATATCTCTTTTAATATACTTTTCATACAAATAATCAGCATATCCAATGCTTATATAATCTGGAAATTTCCAATTTGGATAATAGCGCTTTTTAATATGCTTCAACATGCTGAAAAACAGTAATGCCATTATCAAAAATAACTCCCAGTGAGCGTAAGATAGCCCAAACACAATAATAAAACTCATGTCGGTGTTAATTTGTACCTGATACGAAGTTGAGTTGTAAATAGTTATAAATTAAATTTCTTTATCGCCCCTCTTTTGTCGAAAAGGCTTCACGCTCCCATCCTTAATTGCTCAGGATTCATCCCTCCTGCCCCTATTTGGCAGAAACCGAACCGCAAGCAGACAAATTAAACAGCTACATATTAACGCAGCTAATATTGCTAATACATTCATTAACATATTTATATATAAAATTATTTAATGCACTCTTTCATAAAAGCCTCCTTACTCTCGCAGTTCGGAGGCTTAACCTAAACCTTATCACACAACCTGGGCTAATGCCCCGATTTGCCGGGCTAACATACTTTATCATTACTTAAAAACATAAAGGTGTCGATGAATGGCATGTATTTATCGATAGAAAGTGATTGTTATGATCTCATTTAAATAAATTTATCGCTCAAATTGTGCCCTTTAAGTATTGTTCATGTTGGTTATTATACTCTCCATTATTAACTTAATCACCGTATTGTATAAATTGCCCCGTTTTATCGTTTAAATTCTATTGAGTATTTTAGCACTGAAATATGAATTCTTCTGAAAATTATGACGTATTAATCGGGAAGATCAACATCTTCATCAGGAAATACTATTTCAATAATTTTCTGCGCGGACTTATATTTTTAGGTGCCGGCCTGTTTACAGCCTACGTAGCGATTACCCTGAGCGAATATTTTGGCAATTTCAATATCGTTTTTCGCACCATCCTGTTTTATTTTTTCATCCTGCTTAATATTGGCCTGGTATGCTGGCTTATTTTACCATCATTACTGGCCTGGTTTAAGCTGGGCCACTCGTTAACCCATGACGAAGCCGCCGAAATTATAGGCAAACATTTTCATGATGTTAATGATAAGCTGCTCAATACCCTGCAGCTTAAAAAGCTGGCCGCCCAGGACGAAAAACACCGCGCCCTTATTGAAGCCAGTATTGATCAAAAGATAGAGGCGCTTAAACCTGTTAGTTTTCCATCGGCCATCAATATCCGCGAAAACACTAAATATTTAAAATGGGTGTTGGCCCCGGTAGCCGTAATCGTAATACTTGCTTTTGCCGCGCCGTCTATATTAACCGAAAGCACCAAAAGGCTCATCAGGCATAATGAATATTTTGTGCCGATAGCTCCGTTTAAGTTTAATATCCTCAATAAAAGCCTCTCGGTTGTACAGGGCGATGACCTGCAGCTTAACCTGAAACTGGATGGTGACAGATTGCCCGCCGACGTTTATATTGAAACCGCCAATAATACATTTAAGCTCGATAAAGAAAACATCAGCCGTTTTCACTATCTGTTTACTAACCTGCAGCAAAATACCCGGTTCAGGCTGTTGGGCAATGGCTTTGCTTCGGCTCAGTTTGAAATTAAAGTTAACCAGAAGCCTGCTCTGCTGCATTTTGATGTGGAGCTTACCTATCCGGCCTACCTCCATAAAAAATCCGAAAAACTTGTTAATGCCGGCGACCTTATTATACCAACAGGTACCCTGGTGAACTGGCAATTACACACGCAATACGCATCGGGGCTGCAATTTTATATGAATGGTGTGGCGCAGCCGGCCAAACCACACGGCACCGATCTGTTTGAGCATAGCGAAAAGATTTACAAAAACACGGTTTACAAGCTCAGTCCAATAAACCCGCTGGTGAATCATAGCGATTCGGCAGCTTACCACATAAACGTAATTGCCGATGAACCCCCTGCTATTATGGTACAGGAAAAATCCGATTCGATAAGTATGAAGGCCCTGTATTTCAATGGCAAAATTCAGGACGATCACGGATTTTCGTCACTAAATTTCCATTACAGCGTACAGTCTCCCGGCAATAAGGGGGAGCAAAAAACGTTCATAAAACGTATTGATGCTGTCATGAACCAAACGCAGTCGGATTTCTTTTATTTCTGGAATTTGAAAGAGCTGGGTATTGATCCAGGCGCCAGGATAACTTATTTTTTTGAAGTTGCTGATAACGACGGAGTAAACGGACCCAAAAAAGCCCGCAGTCCTGAGCGCACCCTCAACGTACCCGATACGAAGGCTACAAATGAGCAGTTAAATGCCGGCACACAGGCCATAAAGCAAAAAATGCAATCGGCAATTAAACTGGCTGGCCAGGTAGAGCACGATTCGCAAAAGCTAAACCAACTCCTGCTAAATAAAAACACACTTTCCTTTGATGAAAAAAAACAAGTAGAGGACCTGCTTCAAAAACGCCGCGACCTGGAAGATCTGGTAAAGGAAATAAAGGACGATAACAAAAAAAACCTGTATAACCGCCAGGAAAACCAACAGCAAAACGAGGAATTGTTAGCCAAGCAAAAGCAAATTGAGGACCTTTTTAACAACGTACTTGATCAAAAAACAAAAGAACTGCTACAAAACCTGCAAAAACTTTTAGATCAGCAACAAAAAGACTCCACCCGCGATGAGTTATCAAAAATGCAAATGGATAACAAATCGTTAAAAAAAGAGCTGGACCGTATGCTGGAGCTGTATAAAAAGCTGGAGTTTGACCAAAAGCTAAATCAAAGCGTCGATCAGCTTAACAAGCTGGCCGATAAGGAACAAAAACTTTCAGACAAAACCCAGCAGCAGGGCGCCGATCAAAAAGCATTACAACAAGAGCAGGAAAACCTGAAAAAGGATTTTCAGGATATTAAAAAGGGACTGGAAGACCTGCAAAAAACAAACGAGCAGGCCGAGCATAAATCGGATTTTGAAAACCCCGAAAAGGAAACCCAAAGCATTGATCAGCAAATGGATCAAAGCGCGGGCGAACTGCAAAAAAACAATAAAAGCGGCGCATCAAAATCTCAAAAACAGGCAGCCAAACAAATGCAGCAGCTGGCTGGCAAATTGCAGCAAAATAATGAAGAGGGCGAAAGCAAGGAAAATGCCATTGATGCCCAGCAGCTGCGCGAGCTGTTAAAAAGCCTGGTAAATAGTTCATTTAGCCAGGAAAAGGTGATGCAAACCTTAAAAAGCACCAACCCAACAGATCCTTCTTATATCACGCTGTCACAAAACCAAAAGGATATTAAAGATAATTTAAAAACCGCCGAGGATAGTCTTTATGCCATCAGCAGGCGCATACCACAAATACAATCAACCGTAAACAAAGAAATCAGCAGCATCAACTCGCACATTGACCAGGCTCTTGAAAACCTGGGCGACCGCCGTACAGCCGAAGCAAACCGCCACCAGCAATACGCCATGACATCCATGAACAACCTTGCTCTGATGCTGAGCGAAGCCTTGGAGCAATTGCAAAAAATGATGAATAAAGGCAAGGCAGGCAAGGGTAAACAGCAATCGGTATCGCAGCTGGCTAAAATGCAGCAACAGCTCAATCAAAATATGCAGAAGGCGCGCGATCAAATGCAACAGCAAGGAAATCAGGGTAAAAGCCAGCAGGGAAACCAGGGAAACATGAGCGAGCAGCTGGCAAAAATGGCCCGTCAGCAGCAAATGATAAGACAAGCGCTTGAGCAAATAAACCGCGATGAAAACAAGGATGGAAAAGGTGGGTTAGGGAATTTGGATAAAATTTCGAAAGAAATGGAACAAACTGAGCATGATCTCGTAAACAGGAAGATAACGGATGAAGCGCTAAAGAGGCAACAACAAATTCAAAGCCGGTTATTGGAGGCTGAAAAAGCAGAACAGGAACGCGAGCAGGATCAGCAAAGAGAAAGCCATACCGGCAAAGACATACCTCCGGGATATATAAAGGCGTTGCAGGGATACCAGCAGCAAAGAAATAAACAAACAGAGCAGATAAAAACAGTATCTCCGGCACTTAATTTGTATTACAAACAAAAAATTAAATCTTACTTTGATCAACTTAATGCTAAATAAAATGGAGCAGGCCAATGTTCATACCAGCGAGTTATTTACGTTACAACTACCGTCAAAAACGGAAAGTATAGCGCGACTTGAATTGCTGATTGAAGAAATTGCGGATAAATATCACGTTGCCGAAGATACTTTCGCTAATATGATGACCTGTTTGAACGAGGCCGTTATAAATGCTATTATACATGGCAATAAACACGATGAAACAAAAAAGGTGATCATTAATGCCGAGGTTGAGCTCAAACGCATCATATGGACCATTACCGATGAAGGTACCGGCTTTGATTATGCCAATCTGGCCGACCCTACCGCACCCGAAAATCTGGAGAATTTAACCGGGCGGGGAGTTTTTATTATAAAACACCTGGCCGATCAATGTATTTTTAATACATCAGGCAATACTATCGAACTACACTTTAAAATATAATGCCGGCTATCCAGTTTTTTGAAGAAGACATCAGCTATAAGTTAAAAAACAAGGCCCTTGTGCGACAATGGATTAAAGATACCATTACCGCCGAGGGTTTTAAATTAAAAGAGCTTACTTACGTTTTTTGCTCTGATGCATACCTCCTGCCACTTAATCAGCAATACCTTGATCATGATACCCTTACCGACATCATTACTTTTGATAATTCGGAGGTTGAGGGCGAGATCCTGGGGGATATATTTATATCAATTGAACGCGTTCGCGAAAATGCCGTAAAATTTAATATCACCGAAACTGATGAATTGCATCGCGTAATTATCCACGGCGCTCTACACCTTTTAGGCTATACAGATAAAAGTGTTGTTACAAAGAAGAAAATGACACAAAAAGAAGATGAGTATTTGGCTAAAAGAGTTTTTTAATGGTTAATTTTACTTAAGAAATTTGTTTCACAATCAATTATAAAAAAATGAAATTACTTACGTTAATATTAGCATTCCTTTTTATTTCCGCACCATCATCGGTGTATGAATTTAAGCTGAAAAGCATTGATGGTAAAGACTTTTCCCTGGCCAAATACAAGGGTAAAAAAGTACTTATTGTTAATACAGCCTCTAAATGCGGCTTTACCAAACAATACGCTGATCTCGAAAAGCTATCTGAGCAGTATAAAGGTAAATTAGTAGTTGTAGGTTTCCCGGCTAACAACTTTGGCGGTCAGGAACCAGGTACCAACCAGGACATTAAAACTTTTTGTAAAGAAAACTTTTCTGTAACCTTTCCAATGAGCGGCAAGGTTAGCGTAAAAGGACTTGACATTGATCCGCTATTCCAATACTTAACTACAGCTGAAAACCCTGATTTTACCGGCGAAATTAAATGGAACTTTGAAAAATTCCTGATTGATGAAAATGGTAAATTAATACATCGTTTCAGGTCACAAACTACCCCGCTATCAGAGGATATCACCAAATACCTTAACTAAGGGGTATTCGTTATAAAACAAAAAAAGCCTCCCGATAATATCGGGAGGCTTTTTTTGTTCATTCCATTTCGCAAACCATGCACGTTTTTTAGTTCTAATATATCGTTTTTGTGTATAGTATTCTATATAGTTGTATTTAGTTGATCCAGGACGTGTTTTTACCGTCATTAGTATGGTGGGCCCCTCTCTGCGCCCGATGCTTCAACAAGCTACCCATGATGTGTTTGTTTTTAGTTCCCCTCTTGAGAGGGGGGCGTAGGAATCGAGGGTGTGTTTATACGTGCGATGAAAAGGACACACACCTCCACACCTCTCAAGAGGGGAATCGCACAGCCCTTCGCTTCTCCCGTCATTTAACCTTTAGATACTGCTGGTTTTGATAACTCAGTATGACAGGCCCTTCTCAATGATATAATTAATTACCCCCCTTATCCTTCGCAGCCTTTTCCTTGTCTTTCTGTGCTTGTTCCTGTACCTTTTTAATAGAATCCTGTTTGGCTTTGGCAGCCTTTTCCTTCCCTTTCTGTACTTGCTCCTGTACCTTTTTAATGGAATCCTGTTTGGCTTTGGCAGCTTTTTTCTTTTTGTTAAAGAAACCTCTTAGCAAAAAGTTATGCTGCGCGGCTGTAAGGTCCTCATTTAGGGTATTGGTAGTCCGGTGAACATTTTTCATGGTGGTTTGGGCTTGTCTTACAGTACCCTCCAGGTCTTTCACCATCTTATCATCATTCAATAAACGTCCAATGGTTCCTTTTCCGCCATTTATCTTACCTACAATCTGCGACAAATCAGTGGTTAATATTTCAGCGTTATCGGCAACGCGGGTAAGTTTGGTTATTATCTTATCTACATCAACCGGGTTAATGGATCCAAGCCGGCCTCCGGGCTGTACCTCGTCATGGCTTTTTATACCGCCGGGGGCAATTACTACCAGCTTATCGCCCATCAACCCATCGCTGCCTATGCTGAGTTTTGCGTCGGTTTTGATGAATTTCCTTACATTATTGTTCAGCGTCAGGTCAACCCTTACCGAACTGTCTGTCACGATGTTAATGGACTGTACTACACCTACGTTAATACCGGCAAAGCGCACGTTATTGCCTACCTGTAAACCGCTTACATTATTAAACGTGCCGTACAGGTTAAAAGTGGAGTTAAACAACCCTTTTTTATTGCCTATAAAAAATATACCCAGCACCAATACTGCTAAGCCCGCAAAGGTAAACAGGCCAATTTTTATTTTTTGTGATGATGTGGTTTTCATATCGTTTCGCTAAAAAATGATTTTACAATTTTGTTATCCGATTTTTGCAGCTCTTTATAGGAACCTTCGGCTATAAATTCTCCATCATCTATTATTACAATGCGATCGGCCGTTATCCGGGCACATTCCATATCGTGGGTTATGATGACAGATGATGTTTTGTATTTTTTTTGCATGTGGAGTATCAGTTCGCTGATTTCCCTGGATGTGATAGGGTCAAGACCGGTAGTTGGCTCATCATAAAGCATAATCTCGGGCTTTACGATGAGGGTGCGGGCAAGCCCCACCCTTTTACGCATCCCGCCAGATAGATCTGAAGGTAATTTATCTATGGAATCAAGCAGGCCAACGCCATCCAGAACCTCTTCCACGCGTTTATCTATATCCTGCTGATCTTTAAGCATCAGCACCCTGGTTAATGGAAATTCCAAATTCTCCCGTACGGTCATGGAATCATACAAAGCCCCGCTCTGAAACAAAAAGCCGATTTTCATCCGCAATTGTTTCAACTCGTCATCATTCATTTCGGCTACATTTTCACCTAAAACGGTCAATACGCCACCATCTGGCTTAAGCATCCCTACTATACACTGTATAGTTACTGATTTACCAGAGCCTGATTTACCCATAACCACCATATTCTCCCCCCTTTTCAGGTCGAAGGTGATACTCTTCAGCACATCTTTATCAATAAAACCCTTCTTTACACCTTTGGCATGTATAACCACCTCATCCTTTTTAGTTGAAGCCGGATTTTTAGTATCGATATTTTCGTCTGTTGTCTTCATCTTATTTATAAAATAACAAACTGGTGATCTGAACAGCTATGGCATCAATAACAAATATCCACAGGGATGCGGTTACCACAGCCGAATTGGCGGCTATCCCTACGCTTTCAGTTCCTTTATTGGAGTGATATCCTTTATAGCAGCCCACAAAACCTATCGCAAAGCCAAAGAACACGGTTTTAACCACAGCCGGTAAAAAGTCTGAATAATCAAGGGAGGCAATACATTTATTAAAATAAAGAGGAAGGCTGATGTTATCTGTAATATTTAGGGCCAGGAAGCCACCAAACAGCCCTATAACGTCGCCAATAATGGCCAAAAGGGGTACCATGATACTGGTTGCCAAAATACGCGTAACAACAAGATATTGCAGCGGGTTGGCTCCTGATACCTCCATGGCATCTATCTGCTCGGTAACCTTCATACTGCCCAGTTCGGCCCCTATGCCCGAGGATATTTTGCCGGCGCATATAATGGCAGTAATAACAGGCCCTATTTCGCGGATAAAGGATACAGCAAGTGTTTTGGGCAGCATACTGGCGGCGCCAAGATCTACCAGGGATGGCCTGAGCTGTACAATTAAAACCAGTCCCATGATAAAGGAGGTTATACCCACCAGCATCATGGAACGATAGCCAATCTCATAACATTGCCGCACAAATTCCGACCATTCAAAACCGCCGGCAAATATATTTCTGAAAAACCTGGTAAAGAAAATGCATTGTTCCCCAATGCCTTCCATCCACCTCCTCCATCCGGTAATTGCTTGTTCTGCCATAAGTTACACAACTAATTGTCAGGTAAAACTTTGTTTTACCTGTTTATTTTGCAGTTCAAGAAAAATTAACCTTTAGGTTTCGGTTTGCAGGTTTATGACATTGGTATATCAATGATCAGGAAACGGGAAAGTACTTCGGGTTCAATTATAAATGAACTTGTATCATAAACACCCATAGCATCTCTTTTGTTTAAAACCGTACTGTTTATTTTAACAGAGCCTTCAATAACAAATACATAAGCACCATTTCCAGAGGTCTTTATATCGTAGTTTACCTGCTGTCCAGCTTCAAAATCGCCCATGCTAAAGGTGGCATCCTGATTAAGCCATAAAGTATCATTGCTTTTTACAGGCGATATCAAAGTAGTAAGCTGGTTCAGCTTTAAAACGTCTTTAAAGCTCTTTTGATCATACCGTGGCTGTATGTTCCTTTCTTTAGGGAAAAGCCATATCTGCAGGGTTTTAGCGTCTTTAGTAGCCGATGCATTATACTCTGAGTGGTAAACACCTGTACCGGCCGACATAACCTGCACCTCGCCGGCATTGATCACCCCGGTATTCCCCATACTGTCTTTATGTTCCAAACCACCTTCAAGCGGTATGGTAATGATCTCCATATTATCATGCGGGTGAGTACCAAAACCCTTGCCTCCTGCTATAGTATCATCGTTTAATACCCTTAATACACCAAAATTTACCTTATTAGGGTCATAATACGATGCAAAGCTGAATGAAAAGTTTGCTTTTAACCAGCCGATATCATTTTTTCCACGTTCGTTTTCGGGATAAAATATTGATTTCATGATGTTCTCCTATTTATATGTTTAAACATACAATTTTTATTCCACAATTTATTTATGCGTACTTTTGCAAAAAAGAAGCGCACAATGGCAAATAAAGCTATTATTGCAGGTTCAAGCGGACTAATTGGCAGTAAATTACTGGATATTTTACTCCAACAGCCTTTTTATGATGAAGTTTTAATTCTGGTTAGAAAAGAATTATCAACACAGCATCCTAAATTGACTCAGTTGGTGGTGGATTTTACCCGGCTGGAGGCGTATGCAGACCAGTTAACTGGTCATGCTATTTTTTGTTGCCTGGGGACAACCAAAAGTAAAACGCCCGATTTGGCTGTTTACCGTCAAATTGACCATGATTATCCCCTGCAACTGGGGCAATTAGCGCATAAAAACGGTATTAAACAGTACCATCTGGTTTCTTCGATAGGCGCTAACGCTGCTTCGTCTGCTTTTTATCTTAAAACGAAGGGTGAAACAGAGGCCGATCTGCAGCAGGTTGGCTTTCCGGCAATGCATACCTACCGTCCGTCGTTTTTGACAGGCGACAGGCAGGAAAAACGAATAACCGAAAAATTAATAATCGTACTATTTAAAATAATAGATCCTTTGTTATTTGGAGGGTTAAAAAAATACAAAAGCATACCGGCGGCAACGGTGGCTACTGCCATGTACAAACAATCAATAAAAAATGATACGGGCTTATTTATATATGAGTCTGATAAAATAAAACAACTATCGTGAGCACTTACATTTCTGCCGAGAATCTTGGCCATCAATTTCATGACAACTGGCTTTTTAAAAACATTACCATCGGCATCAACCGTGGCCGCAGGGTTGCATTGGTTGGCGTTAATGGAGCGGGTAAATCTACMTTATTAAAATTATTAGCCGGCCACCTAAAACCTACTGAAGGCAAGGTGGTTCAAAGTCGCGACCTCAACATGGGTTACCTGGAACAGGACCCTCACTTTAAAAATGCCGTAACCATCAGCGATTATATTTTTCATGCCGATGATGTACAGCAGCAACTGATACGCAAGTATGAGGAACTTTTAGAGAACGAGCCCGACAATGCCAAAGCCATTGAAAAAGTGATGGAGGAGATGAGCGATGTAGATGCATGGGAATACGAGTATAAGATCAAAACCATCTTAGGCCGGTTAGACATCCACCACCTGAACCAAAAGATCAATACCCTATCGGGTGGGCAAAAGAAACGTTTGGCCCTGGCTAAGCTGCTTATTGAAGACCCTGATATTTATATTTTAGATGAGCCTACCAACCACCTGGACATTGATACCATTGAGTGGCTGGAAAAATTACTGACCGACGGCAACAAGACCATACTGATGGTTACGCACGACAGGTATTTCCTGGATAACGTTTGTAATGAGATATTGGAGATTGACCGCGGTAAGATAGTACCCTATAATGGTAGCTATGGTTATTACCTGGAGAAGAAAGCCGAGCGTGATGCAGCCGACGAGGCGTCGTTTCAAAAAAACAGCAACCTGCTGCGCAAAGAGCTGGAATGGATGCGCCGTCAGCCACAAGCCCGGGGCACCAAGTCAAAAGCACGCATTGACGCATTTTATGACCTGGAAGAAAAGACCAAAAGCGGTGGTATTCGTGAAAAAGTAGAACTGAGCGTAAAAACTGCGCGCCAGGGAAACAAGATCATGGAGATGAACCACCTTTATAAGGGGTTCAATGATCGCACATTCATCAATAATTTTAGCTATGTATTTAAAAAAGGCGACCGCATTGGCTTAGCCGGTAAAAACGGAAGTGGTAAATCAACCCTGCTTAACCTGATCACCGGAGGCCTACAGCCAGATAAAGGCGTTATTGATAAAGGTGAAACTACCGTGATTGGCTATTTTCACCAGTCGGGTATTACTTTTAAGGAAGATGAGCGTGTAATTGATATTGTAAAAAACGTAGCGGAGTTTATCACTATGGCCGATGGCAAACTGATCTCGGCCTCTGCCCTGCTTACACTGTTCTTATTTCCACCTGCTAAACAATATGGTTTTATATCTAAATTGAGCGGTGGCGAAAAGAAACGGTTGCAATTAATGAGCATCCTGATGAAGAATCCTAACTTCCTGATACTGGATGAGCCCACCAATGACCTTGATATTGATACCCTGAATGTATTGGAAGAGTTTTTAACCAATTATGGCGGTGTATTGATGATGGTATCGCACGATAGGTATTTACTGGACAAGTTAACCGATCAACTTTTTATTATGGAAGACGGCGGCAATGTGAGGATCTATAACGGAAACTACTCATCGTATCGCCTGGAGCTTGAAGAAGCCAAACAGCAAAACAAAAAGGGTACTCCTATTGTGCAAACCGCTGCTCCTGCTCCTAAAAAAAGCAAACTTAGCTTTAAAGAAGCTAAAGAGCTGGAAACAACCGAAGCTGAGATCATAGAGATAGAAAATCAGATAAAAGCCAAAACAGATCAGTTAAACGCGGTAGGAATTGAGCCTGCAAAGCTGAATGAAATAATAAACCAGATAGATGATCTGAACAAAAAGCTGGATGCTAAAAGCGCACGTTGGATGGAGTTAACTGAGCTAAAAGAATCCTAATATGAAGGCATCAGATATCATTGCTTCTGTAGGTGTAATTATTCTTTTGATAGCTTTTTTGCTAAATTTATTTAACAAATTATCTGCTGAAAGTAAGGCCTACAAGCTTATGAATTTTATTGGTGCAGCTACTTGCTGCTACTCTTCCTACCTGATTAGTTTCTACCCTTTTGTGGTATTAGAAGCTATATGGGGGATTGTAGCTTTTATATCATTATTCAGGGTTCCACGTGGAACATCAGTATAGATTGAATAATTTTGTGCGTTCTATAGGGCGTATTTTAAGAAAGAACATTCATGTTCCACGTGGAACATGAATATAAATCGAATAAAGATTCTACACTTGAAATGGCTTGATTTAAGCTAAAACCGCTATGTTCCACGTGGAACATAGGTACAATTAGAATAGTATTTATGCGTTTAACTAAGCGCATTTAATAGAAAGATAATAGCGTTCCACGTGGAACATGGAGGTGAAAATGTTTAGGAAATATAATGTAATAGTTGTAGGTGCAGGACATGCCGGCTGTGAAGCTGCTGCTGCCGCTGCCAACCTGGGTTCGTCTGTTTTGCTGATCACCATGAATATGGGGGTTATTGCACAGATGAGTTGTAACCCTGCTATGGGCGGTGTTGCCAAAGGACAAATAGTGCGCGAGATAGACGCATTGGGAGGATACTCAGGTATTATTACCGACAAAACTTCGCTGCAATTTAGGATGCTTAATCGCTCAAAAGGACCTGCTATGTGGAGCCCAAGGGCGCAAAGCGACCGTATGCGTTTTGCAGAAGAATGGCGTTTGGCACTGGAAAGAACCCCTAATGTAGACTTCTGGCAGGACACCGTTACATCCTTATTAGTAAAGAATAATACTATTGCAGGTGTACGTACATCTATAGGTGTAGAGATAGAAGCAGACGCTGTAGTACTTACCAATGGCACGTTTTTAAATGGTGTGATACATATAGGTGAAAAGAAATTTGGTGGTGGCCGATCTGGTGAAAAAGCAGCAACCGGACTAACCGAACAGCTAATCACTTTAGGTTTTGACTCTGGCAGAATGAAGACCGGAACCCCTCCCCGCGTGGATGGTCGCAGCCTAAATTACAGCCTCATGGAAGAGCAATGGGGTGATGAAGAACGTGGCAGATTTTCTTTTACAGATGTAGAATTAATGAAAGAGCAACGCTGCTGCTGGATCACTTATACCAATACCGATGTACATGAAACCCTAAAAGAAGGCTTTGAAAAATCGCCCATGTTTACCGGGCGTATCAAAGGATTAGGCCCGCGTTATTGCCCATCCATCGAGGACAAAATAAACCGTTTTGCCGAGCGCGAACGTCACCAAATATTTGTGGAACCGGAAGGATTGAATACTGTAGAGATCTATGTAAATGGTTTCTCAACCTCCCTGCCCGAGGATGTACAATACAAAGCACTTACCAAAATACCTGGTTTTGAAACGGCCAAAATGTTCCGCCCGGGTTATGCTATAGAGTATGATTACTTCCCACCTACCCAGCTTGGTTTAACTTTAGAAACAAAATTGATCAGCAACTTATACTTCGCCGGACAGATCAATGGTACTACCGGTTATGAGGAAGCAGCATCACAAGGCTTTATTGCAGGGATAAACGCGCATCAAAAAATCAATGATAAACATGAACTGATCCTGAAAAGATCAGAGTCGTACATTGGTGTGTTGATTGATGACCTGGTAACAAAAGGTACCGAAGAACCGTACCGCATGTTCACTTCCAGAGCCGAACACCGCCTGTTATTACGCCAGGACAATGCTGATATCAGACTAAGCCCAATGGGTCATGAGCTTGGTTTGATCAATGACGAACGGTTAGAAAAAGTAAAACAAAAGGTTAAAAACTCGGATGATATTGTTGCTTACACTAAAAGCAAATCTATCGATCCATCAAATGTTAATGCCTTACTTGATGAACTCGGCACAAGTCCCCTATCACAAAATGCTAAACTCTTTAATTTATTAAGCCGCCCGCAGATTGGTTTTAACGATCTGAAAAAAGCGGATGAACCATTGGCCGAATTATTATCAGCCTATGATAAAGAAACTATTGAGCAGGCTGAAATAAAAATCAAATATGAGAGTTACTTTATAAAAGAATTGGAAATTGTTGACCGGATGAAGAAAATGGAAGACCGTGAAATAAACCCGGAATTCGATTATCATACACTGGTATCACTTTCAAAAGAAGCACGCGAAAAATTGATGAAGATAAAACCACGCACTTTAGGTCAGGCATCCCGCATTTCGGGAGTTTCGCCGTCTGATATTTCAGTTTTAATGGTACACGTCTCCAGATGATATATAACTTATTGATAATAAATACGTTACAAAATATCGTTTTAAATCAATTATTTTGAATTTTTAATATTACGGTTCATAAAAATATAAAAATCGATTATATCGCCTAAAAACCATGTTAAATAAAAAACAGGTCAATTATTACAATTTTTTACTCTATTTAATTCCGATTTTAGTGCTTTTTGGCTGCGCAGCTCAACAACCACCCCAGGGAGGCCCCCGCGACCTTACCCCTCCCAAATTGGTGAAGGCGGTACCGGCCAACAAGACCCGAAATTTCGCCGCTAAAGAAATTGACCTGCAATTTGACGAGTTTATAAAACTGACCAACCAGTACCAGGAGATAAGCATGAGCCCGGCGATGGAAAAAGCACCAGAATACAATTCGAACAAAAGGGATCTTAAAATAAAATTTAAAGACACCCTTCAAAAAAATACTACCTACGTTATAAACTTTGGCAAGTCTATACAAGACGTGAACGAAAGTAATGTGCTCAAAAATTTCACCTACGTTTTTTCGACGGGCCCACACATCGATTCATTAAGTATAACCGGCAGTGTTACCAATACCCTAACGCAGGAAAAAGAAAAAGATGTAACCGTTATGCTTTTTCCGATAAAACAGGATACTCTTTTTGGTAAAAAGAAACCAAGCGTTTATGCCACTACAGATTCGTCCGGAAATTTTAGTCTGAACAATTTACATGAGAACGACTACCGCATATATGCATTGAAAGAAGCATCACCCAATAAAATATTTGATAATGACCAGGAGCTTATTGCTTTTCTGAAGAACCCCATCCACCTTAAATCAGATACCACAAATATTCAGCTTAATTTATTTAAACAGCTTCCTGAAAAATTCAGGTTTTCTGAAAAAAGATTTGACACGGATGGTAAGATGCTTTTTGTTTTTAACAAAGCCCTGAATAATCCTTCCATGAAGATTATTTACCCCGCAGACCTTAACAAGCAAAAACAGGTGGAGTTTAGTAAAACAAAAGATACAGCGTCTGTTTATTTACACAACATGAATTTTGACTCGGTAAGGGTTGTTGTTTTTGATAATAATAAGCCGGTTGATACAACTTCTCTTTTAAAAGCAAAAAAAGAAAGTTTTCAGCGTACGCTTAACTTTCAATACAATATAAATGGAAACAACTTACTTAAACCCGGTAATGATTTGATATTAACAGCGAGCTTACCCATCGAAAATTTTGATAATTCACGTGTAACTTTAAATGAAGACTCTATAGCTGTAGCCGTTAGTGATTATACCTTACAGAAAGATACGGGCAATTTTAAAAAGTTTGCACTAAAATACAGATGGCGGCAAGGCAGTAAGTATGAGCTCATTTTAAATGAAAGTGCGTTTACTTCCATATATGGTGATAAAAATAAAAGATTACCATCAAAAAGATTTCAGGTTGACAAAACTGAAAATTATAGCAGTCTTACTGTAAAAGTTACTGTCCCTCCTGATACTTCAAAGGCTTATGTTGTTGAACTGTTGAACGAACAAAAAGTTGTACTACAAAGTAATCCTATAAGAAGTAGTACGTCTGTAGTTTATAATGGTTATTTAACGGGTAAATATTTAATAAGGGTTATATACGACGAAAACCGGAATGGCCGGTGGGATAGCGGTAACGTACGCCAAAAACGACAACCCGAAAATATATGGGTAAGTGATAAAGTAATAGCTTTAAGGCCAAACTGGGAGGCCGAAGAAGCTATAACGGTACCCAAGGAGCCTATTACTCCTTAAACCAGCCCGAGTACATGATATAGTTATTTGGCAGCTGTTTAAGCATAGCTCTCTGCTCTTCGGTTAATGGTTTTATTTTTTTTGCTGGAATACCTGCATACAGATAGCCCGATTCGCAAATGGTATTCTCCAATACCACTGCTCCGGCGGCTATGATAACAAACTCATTTACTACAGCATGATCCATCACAATAGAACCCATGCCTATTAGTGTATGATCATGCAGCGTACAGCCGTGTACCAGGGCATTATGGCCAATAGATACATTGCTGCCTATATTGGTTGCTGCTTTTAAATAAGTGGCATGTATCACAGCTCCATCCTGTATATTGGTATTATCCCCTATCTTTATATAATGCACATCCCCACGGATCACCGCGTTAAACCATACTGAACAATTTTTTCCCATGACTACATCGCCTACTATGGTAGCATTGGGTGCAATAAAACAATCGTCACCCCAAATAGGGCTTTTATCTTTAACAGGCAGTATAACAGGCATATATTTAATTATTGAGTTATTGAATGATTGGATTATTGAATTTTTAATTATGTTTGGATACAAATAAGCGGAAATAGCTCAGCTGGTAGAGCATCAGTTTCCCAAACTGAAGGCCGCGGGTTCGAATCCCGTTTTCCGCTCATTTTATCTTTCCACACGCGTCATTGCGAGGTACGAAGCAATCTCTACATAGGCAAGTCGACTATAAAATATTTAACTTTTTAATTTGCTCTGTATAGTATAGAGATTGCTTCATGCCTCGCAATGACGCATGTATTTTTTCATTTTAAAATACCGTATCCTCTACCTTTTCTGCATGTACCGGATAATCCGTAGTATAATGTAATCCCCTGCTTTCCTTACGTAACATAGCCGATTTTACTACAATAAAAGATACTTGTATTAAATTACGCAGTTCGCAAAGCTTTACGGATAGCTTTGTTTTTTTATAAAAAGATTCTGTTTCCTCATATAACAAACCTAACCTTCGCATGGCCCTTTCCAGCCTGAAATCTGAACGTACAATACCCACGTAGTCATTCATCAGTTTCTGCATTTCGCGTACGTTGTGGGTCACCAGGATATCCTCATTTGACAGTTGTACGCCCTTCTCATCCCAATCCGGAATATTTTCAGGGATCACAAAATTTTCAAACTTGCTGATAGCATCTTCATATATACGGTGCGCAAAAACCAATGCTTCTAATAATGAATTGGAAGCCAGCCTGTTAGCTCCGTGTAAACCTGTTGAAGAACATTCGCCGCAGGCATATAACCTTAATATAGATGATTGACCTACATGATCAACCATAACACCGCCACACATATAATGACAAGCAGGAGCAACAGGTATCATGTCCTTAGTCATATCAATACCTATCTCCAGGCATTTAGCGTATATATTAGGAAAGTGATTTAAAATATCTTTTTTACTCCGGTGCCTGATGTCAAGGTAAACAAAATCCTCGCCCGATTTTTTTATCTCGGCATCAATAGCCCGGGCAGTAATATCACGGGGGGCTAATGATTTACGGGGATCATATTCCTGCATAAATTCTTCACCCGTGGTACGTTTTAATATTCCACCAAAACCGCGCACAGCTTCAGATATCAAAAAAGAAGGATACTCACCCGGATTATATAGCGCGGTTGGATGGAACTGTATAAATTCCATATTTCTTACCTTACCTTTTGCCCGGTAAACCATAGCAATACCATCACCCGTAGCAATAGTAGGATTAGTAGTAATGGAATATATATGCCCTGCACCACCCGAAGCCATTACCGTAACTTTTGATAGTATTTTCTCCACCACATTACTTTCTGTGTTGAAAGCATAAATACCATAACAGGTAATATCCGTACTTGATTTACCCACCAGCTGGCCCAAATGATGTTGTGTGATCAGATCAACCGCAAAATAATGTGTTAATATCTCAATGTTCGGGTTTTTATGAATCTCTTCTAACAATGAACGTTCAATTTCTAAACCGGTTACATCTTTATAATGCAACACCCTGAATTCGGAATGTCCACCCTCTTTGGCAAGGTCATAAAAACCTTCATTGGTCTTGTCAAAATTGGTTCCGTAATCAATAATCTCATTAATCCGTTCCGGACCTTCTTTAACAACGGCTTCTACAACTTCACGGTCACAAAGACCATCCCCCGATATTAATGTGTCTTCGATATGTTTTTCAAAAGAATCTTCTTTTTTATCCACAACCACCGCTACACCACCCTGGGCGTACTTAGTGTTTGATTCGTCTTCGTTTGATTTTGTAACTATCAGAACCTTACCATGCTTTGCAGCTTTAAGTGCAAAACTCAGGCCGGCTATGCCCGATCCCACCACCAGAAAATCAACAGTTTTGGTCATATTATATGTGTATATTGTGTAAAAGTACTACTTGTGTTAATAACAGGTATAAAAGGTGTTAATTTTATGTAAACAAATAGCTAACAAATAGTGAAAGCGTTGATAACTCCTATTTTTCCTGCTAATATGAATAATTTTTAAGCGACTTTTGAGGTGATAAAGTCATATAGCTAACATTTTACCAACCCGAAAACTATTAACATAAAACTTTCTTAAAATAAATTTGATTGTCATACGAATCACAAAATCAATAGAATATACTATCAAAACATGTTGATAACTGTTGATAAAAAGTGAAAACTAATTTATCCCAGAAAAATTATACCGATTTTTGCACATAACTAACACACCAATAAACAATAGTTTTATTTATATAAAAAATAGTTGTTATTAATTGAATTGTTGAAATGGATACCTTCGAAGAAATAAATGTGAAAGGATTTGTGGACGAATACATCGACCCCACACTGGATCTTTTTGATGAAATTGAAAAACTTAAAAAGGAAAAAAATGCAGTTATTTTGGCCCATTACTACCAGGAACCCGATATTCAGGATATTGCAGATTATATTGGCGACAGCCTTGGGCTATCGCAACAAGCCGCTAAAACTGACGCCGATATTATCGTTTTCGCCGGGGTACACTTCATGGCCGAAACTGCCAAGATACTATCACCCAACAAAAAAGTTTTATTACCCGACTTAAAGGCAGGTTGCTCATTAGCAGATAGTTGTCCGCCTCATTTGTTTAAAAAATTTAAGGAAAACTATCCCGATCACCTGGTGATCACCTATGTAAACTGTACGGCCGAACTGAAAGCTTTAAGCGATATTGTTTGTACATCAAGTAACGCCATAGCCATTGTTGAGAGCTTGCCAAAAGATCAAAAGATCATATTTGGACCAGATAAAAACCTGGGTGCTTATGTGGCTAAAAAAACAGGACGCGACTTGGTATTATGGAACGGAGCCTGTATGGTTCATGAAATTTTCTCAAGGGAAAAGATCACCAAACTGAAGGAAAGACATCCCGGAGCTAAGCTACTGGCCCACCCTGAATGCGAGGAAGTGATACTGCAAATGGCCGATTATATTGGCTCAACAACGGGGATCCTGAAGTATGCAGGCAGCCATCCGGATAAGGAATTTATTGTAGCTACTGAGGCTGGTATACTGTACCAGATGCAAAAGGAAAACCCTGACAAAGTGTTTATCCCGGCGCCGCCAAATAATAATTGTGCCTGTAATGATTGCCCGCACATGAAACGCAACACACTGGAAAAATTATATCTGTGTTTAAAAAATGGATCGCCAGAAATAACAGTGCCACAGCATATTATTGAACGTGCTGTAAAACCAATTGAACGTATGCTGGAGATATCAGCAAGGTTGGGATTGTAAAAAAATAATAAACGGATAAAGTCATGCCGAACTTGTTTCGGCATCTCACAGAAAAGGCTGCCAACATGTTTTAAACCTTGCTTATGGGATGCCGAAACAAGTTCGGCATGACTCGCTATATATAGTAGATCCTAAAATCTCAAAAAATTTTTCCGCCAAAGGCGGATATGATGCATTTTGCGGTGGCGCTATAAATATTTTGAAACAAGCTCAGTAAAGGGCCAAAATTCTTAAAAATTTCCCGCCTTCGGCGGTAGGCATCAAGCGTTTTTTTGCGACGGCCCGAAATTGACTTTAGGTTTCGTATTTTTGCGAATTAATTTTTTATAAAGGAAAATGTTTGAAAATCAGGATAGGACAAATTTAGAGGACTTAGGCGAATTTGGCTTAATAAACCATCTGACAAAAAATATAAAGCTAACACAGGAAAGTACCGTAAAAGGTGTTGGCGATGATGCAGCTGTACTTGATTTTACCGGTAAAAAAGTTTTAGTAAGTACCGATATGCTGCTGGAAGGCATCCATTTCGACCTGGCCTATACCCCTTTAAAACATTTGGGCTATAAAGCTATACAGGTAAACCTGAGCGATATTTATGCCATGAACGGTACCGCGTCGCAGGTTACTGTTTCTATAGGTATGTCGAGTAAGTTCCCTTTGGAAGCTATTGAAGAACTATACGAAGGCATTTATATTGCCTGCGAAAAATATAATGTAGACCTGGTTGGTGGTGATACTACTTCATCAAAACAAGGCCTGGTGATCAGTGTAACTTCTATCGGTTATGCCGATGAAGCCGATGTAGTATACCGTAATGGCGCCGGCGAAGGTGACCTGCTCTGTGTATCCGGCGATTTGGGTGGTGCTTATGTTGGTTTGCAATTGCTCGAGCGCGAAAAGTTGATCTACCTGGAAAATCCACAGATACAGCCCGATCTGGAGGGTAAAGATTATATAGTTGAGCGTCAACTAAAGCCCGAATCGCGCCGTGATATTGTGGAACTGCTAAAAAGCATTGATGTAAAACCTACTGCTATGATCGATGTATCAGACGGTTTGGCATCCGAGATATTGCATATTTGTAAGCAAAGTGATAAAGGCTGTAATTTATACGAAGAAAAAATTCCGCTTGATCCGATGACCTATGAAACGGCCCGCGAATTTAACCTTGACCCTACCGTTTGCGCACTGAGTGGTGGCGAGGATTATGAACTCCTTTTTACCGTTAAGCAAGCCGACTACGACAAGATCAAGTTTAAAATGGATATCACCATTATAGGTCATATAACAGAGCCCTCAGCAGGCTGTAACCTCATCACAAAGACAGGTAACTCTCACCCCTTAAAGGCACAGGGCTGGAATGCTTTTAAAAAATGAACAGTAATGCTCAACATTCTTTTTAAAAAGCTAAACTCAAATCAGGATAACAATAACGATAAGCCTAAACAGGTAGTTAACGGGGTTATTTTACTATACATAGCCTTTATTTTATCCATGACCACCGATTGGCTCGATGGTATTGGTGTTGTCCCTTTTTTAGTTACTTTTTTATTTATCAGCTTTTTTATATCCTCAACTAATCAGGGAAAAAAATGGGCAAGGATAGTAATGCTTGTCCTGATATTATTCAATTTACTTTTATTCACAGCCAATATTATTCGGCTGATAAATAACAGTGAAAAGGAAAAACTTACCAGCCTGGTCATGGTATTATATGCTGCCGAAATAGTTGTGGAGATAATTGCCATGATATTCCTTTTTTCCAAACCGGCTAATGCCTGGTTTAGTGTAAAGAGGGCGGAGATAATGGAATAATACCAACGCGCTTTTGTCATGCCGAATTTATTTCGGCATCCCACATGCTAAGTTGAGAACCCGTTCTGTGGAATCCTGAAACAAGTTCAGGATGACCTTTATTTATTTAGGACACGAATCCCATCTGTCATGCCGAATTTATTTCGGCATCCCACATGCAAAGTATTCAACATTATTTATATTGGCTAAATAACTTTAACCAATATGCTTTATAAGCAAGGCCATGTTTATATCATGTCAAACACTTACCGTACAACCTTCTACATTGGTGTAACCAGCGATTTGCGTACAAGGGTTTGGCAGCATATAAATGGAGAAGGGTCGGCATTTGTTAAAAAATATAAGCTCCATGATATTGTATACTACGAATATTTTGAAAGGATAACTGATGCGATAGATCGCGAAAAGCAATTGAAAAGATGGCATCAGGATTGGAAAATTAACTTAATTAAGTCCGTAAACGCTGAAATGAAAGATTTAAAAAGCGAGTTGGAATTATGATTTTATATAGCCTGTCCTGTGGGATGCCGAAATAAATTCGGCATGACGTAAATATTGATAATTTAGTCCTCACTCATCCCCAATAAACTTCTGATCAATTTGCTTATCAGCTTTAGCACCTAACTTCTTAATTTTTTCGGCAGTTGTAGTTAAATTTCCACGACCATCAGATAATTTATTGATTGCGCTGTTATAGGCATTTTGGGTATAAGTTATATTCTTACCGATGCTGTCCATATCGCCCAGGAAACCCACAAACTTATCATACATATCGCCGCTGAGGCGGGCAATTTCCAATACATTACGGTTTTGGCGTTCCTGTTTCCACATGCTGGCAATGGTGCGCAGTGTGGCCAGCAACGTGGAGGGACTTACAATTACCACTTTTTTGTCCCAGGCATAATTAAACAATTCGCCATCCAGCTGAACAGCAATACTGAATGATGATTCAATCGGCACAAAAAGCAACACAAAATCGGGCGAATTGATTTTGTACAGATCATGATATTTTTTGGATGACAGGCCGCCAATATGATTACGGATAGATTCGATATGAGCCTTGGCAAAAAGCTTGCGGTCTTCTTCCGTATCGGCATTTACCAGGCGTTCATAAGCAATAAGTGATACTTTAGAGTCGATCACCAGGTGTTTTTCATCGGGCAGGTCAATGATCACGTCAGGTTGGTAACGGGCACCATCGGTAGTTTGCATGGCGGCTTGTATGCGGTACTCCTGATCGCGCACCAGTCCTGAGCGTTCCAGCACCCGCTCCAGGATCACCTCACCCCAGTTGCCTTGTTTTTTATTGTCACCTTTTAAGGCTTTGGTTAAATTCTGCGCCTCGTCACTGATCTGTTTATTAAGGTCCATCAGCTGGGTTATTACACCTTTCAGGGTGTTGCGCTCGGCAGCTTCCATGTTGTAAACCTTCTCCACCTTATCCTCAAATGCCTTTAGGTCTTCTTTCAGCGGATTAAGGATCATGTCGAGGTTATTACGGTTTATATCAATAAATTCCTTTGATTTTTCTTTAAGCAGCTTTTCGGCCACGTTTTCAAACTCCCGCTGAAATTGCACCCGGATCTGCTCTATCTCTATCTTTTGCTCCTGCACTTTTTCCTGCTGCGATTTATAGTAAGCCCGCGAACCTTCCAACGACTGATTAGCCTGGGCCAGCTGGGTACGCTCGTATAATAATTCATCAAGCAGACGCGTTTTTTCGTCCTTTAAAAGCTGAATGATGTTTTCCTTTTCGTTTGCAATAATATCAGCTTTTTCCTCGGCCTTAGCCAGGGATATTTTAAGTAGGTCATGCTCGATACGAAGCTTTTTCAACTCTTCTGCCGATATCAGCTCAATCGCCTTTGGTTTTTTTAAAAATAAAAAAACGGATACGATCAGGATCGCCAGTGATACAATCAATAAAATATCATTATTCATTTTGATAAAAATATTAGCAAAAATATGATAATATTTTTAGTATTTCAAAGGGTTGCCGTATATACTTTTGTCTGAACCGTGATTCGTAGGATTATAAGATTCTCTCGAGTTAAAGCGTTTTGTCACGCTACTCTGTTACATCACAAGAGGATTAAAATAATCAACATGTTATTGCGAGCGCAGCAATCTCATTATGCTATTCCATCTCGCAAGGTTAAAATTTCAAATGGGCATATTACGGTATCAATAGTTACTGGGAAACAAAATACCAGGGGGTATTTAATAATCCCTTTTTTAGATAAACGGCTATAGCCGAACCTTCAGCATGCTTATTATAAGTGCTTTCTGAAACGGTTATATTCTCCACGTTTGTTTGCGATCCCCAGGTGCTTATTGTAAGATGATAATGAGTAGCGCCTTTATTATGCGTGATATTTCTATTTAATATGGTTGCCTGAAATTGTTGTTCTGCCGAATTATCAAAGGTGCAATTAAGTGTCCTGCTGCTGCCAGCAGCGAAGATCAATCCGGCCAGAATCAATACAAAGAGCGCAACTTTAGCGGGCTGCGTGGTAGTGGCGACCTTACCCCGTGCAGCAAAGTTTAAAAAAACACAATATACTAAACCAATAGTCAAACAAGGTAGTAAGAGCGGAGAAAAACGAATGACGTGGTTATTATCCGCCGACCTTATGAACAAGGCTATAGAAGAAATGTAAACAGTTATATACGTAGTAAAAAAGGGCTGTTCTTTTTTATATAAAACCGGATCAACCCATTGCTTGTAAGCATAATTGGAATTGCTAAAAGCGGATAAATAAGCATTATTATATCCAATATCTTCATATCAAAGAAAAAGAAAATCCCTGTTGCGGGAATTATTAGACCGACGCCATATATCATGCTAATATTCCTCGCTTTTCTGATCCGGGATTTACGATCGGCTTCGGTAAAACCAATATTCGGATCGTTTAACAGAATTGCTACATCTTCCTGGAATTCTATATTATCAAGATCCTTAAATTTATCCCTGATCCATAGTTCCAAATCCTTATGGTCAGCATACTCCTCATAATTAAATATTTTCATTTTGGATATGGAAGCGGAAGCTGATTCCAGGGTAATTATTTTTGAATCGGCTCTGAATCCTTTGATATCAGTAAAGTATAACTCTTTGGTTTTAAAAATGTTGGTACGTATAATACTGTTTTCCGAAACGATTATCTTGCTTTTAAACATGTTTATCATGATAGCTAAAGCCACGGATGCGGTCACAAAAAGTATGATGAAAAGCGCAGTATTAATATCACTGGGACGGCTAAAGAGAAATAACACAAAAGCAATCATCCCCAAAGCAATGATGTAATAGAAAAATTTATACCCTGTAGAAATGGGATATTCGCGGTTCATGTAAGGTTGGTTTTAAAGGAACAAGATAACAAAATCTACTTCACTTTCTCCACCCTCAACCCAACATCACTTACTTCATGCAGGGGGTTATCGCGCATGTTTTGCTCTATCTCGAAATGGTAATTGCCTTTGGCCGGAAATTTATAACCGGTTTTAAACGGCACCTGGTAGCTGTATAAATTACCCGATCCTTTGCCCAGCCATTGGCCATCATGAGTGGCCAGTTTTACTTCGTAGCGGGTTACTTTTGCTTTGTCGCCGCCCGATGATTGGTAGATCAGTACAAACAGGTTAGCGTATTTATAATTATCTGTTACCCGCAAATTAAGGTACAGGTTGTAAGCGGCGCTTTCATCATCAATCTTGCAATCAAACTTAGCCCTGTTCACGTACGACCAGTTATGATCGGCTATGGCCGTATTATTATCTATAACTGCCTTAGGATCGGTACAGCTACCCAACAGCATAATGAGTAATACACATGCTGCAGGGTAAAAGAATTTTAAAGCCCGTTTCATTATTGCTGGGTATCCGGTGGGGTGTTATTGTTTTTGTTTGGGTTATTTGGATTTGGGCGGTTTGGCCTGTTACGCCTGTTATTATTTTCCTGCGGCGGCCTATTACCCTGCGCCTGCGGTGGCCTGTTACCTGGTTGTTGCGGGCGGTTTCCCTGTTGGGGTTTGTTACCTTCCGGGGTGCCCTGTGCCGGCTTTTCAGTAGCGGAAGCAGCTCCCTGGCGTGGCTGGTTAGGCTGACCGCCAGGACGGTTTTCGGCCGATGGACCTCCGGGCTTTTGGTTTTTATTACGGTTTTTGTTATTGTTCTTCTTTTTATTGTTGTTATTACGGCTGCGCTCATCAAGCCTGGTTAAGCTATCCTGACCAACCACATTTTCATAATCAAGTGCTTTTGCCGGCAGGTTTTCTACCTCCACCATTTCACCCAGATCAGCAGGGATAACACCATCTTTATTTTGCTGCTGAATTTCCTTTACCTTGCTAATAGGCAACGGAACCCATGATTCTTCGCGTGGATAACTAAACCACATGATCTTTTTAAATATATCTGTTTTTTGCAGACGCGCATCACCTTTTTCGGTTTTAAGTACGTTCACATTATCAGGGATATATTTTAGGGCATCCATATAAGTATCCAGCTCATAGTTTAAGCAGCACTTTAACTTACCGCATTGGCCGGCCAGTTTTAGGGTGTTTAAAGAGAGGTTTTGATAACGGGCAGCCGAGGTCGACACCGTTTTAAAATCAGTTAACCAGGTAGAGCAGCACAGCTCGCGACCGCATGAACCTATACCACCCAAACGGCTGGCTTCCTGCCTCATACCTATCTGCCTCATCTCGATACGGATGCGGAAGGTTTCGGCCATTTTTTTGATCAGTTCCCTGAAATCAACGCGGCCTTCGGCCGTATAATAAAAAGTAGCTTTGGTTTTATCGCCCTGGTAATCCACATCACTCAGCTTCATGCTCAGGTTAAGGTCAAGGGCCAGCTTGCGCGATTTGTGCATGGTTTCCCATTCCATATCCTTGGCGGCTTTCCACTTATCTACATCGGCAACGGTAGCTTTGCGGTATATTTTTTTAACCACATCGGCCTCTTTAACATGGCGTTTAACCATTTGCATGCGCACCAGTTCGCCGGTTATAGATACGTGACCAATATCATAACCACCGGTAGTGGCTTCAACGGCTACCAGTTCGCCGGCTTCCAGGTAAATATTTTCGCTGTTTAAAAAAAACTCTTTTCGTGAGCCTTTAAATTTCACTTCAATAACCGGAAACGGCTTATAATTTGTTGGCATGTCCATATGTGACAGCCAATCGTAAACATCTAATTTGCTGCAACCATTAGTAAGGCATGAGCCATTACTTTTGCAGCCCGCAGGTGAACATCCGCCCCCTGTTGAGCAACTTCCACATCCCATAATTAATTCGGTATATATTGACTCCCCTGAGGGATGGTTTTTAAATTTAGTATTTTTATAATCTGTAAAGATACATCTAAAAATAAAATTTTCGGATTTGCATTTCTCTCCACATGATAATGCGCTTTTTCAAGCTCGTCACTTATATATTGTGCTTTTGAAATATCAAGCACGTTGGTCATTTTTTGTGCTGTTTCCAGCTCTTTTGCCGGCAGGTGCACCAAATTACCCGCCCCTGCCATCAGTAAACAACATTCGCGGATAAAGCTTATGCCGTAGCGTAAAAAGTTTTTTTGGTTTTCGCGGCCCATTTTGGCAAACTGATCAACAAATGTCAAAACCTCCAGTCCTTTGTTTGAAAAACAAAGGCGCAGCCATTGTACAAAAAGGCTATGATAACCTTTGTTGTCCTGTTGCAACATAGTCAGGGCTTCGGTTAGGTTGCCATTGCTCAGGTACGCTATTTCGGCCGCGGCGTCATCGGTTTGGTTATGTTCGGTAAGCAGGTGTTGCTTTACTTCTTCATAAGTGAGGCACGGAACTTTTATCAGCTGCGTACGCGACAGGATAGTGTTCAATATCTGATCCTGATTTTGTGCCACTAATATGAATAAAGTGTTGGGCTGCGGCTCCTCAATAATCTTTAATAATGCGTTTCCTTCCTTGTCTAAATATTCGGGCAGCCAAAGGATCAGGATCTTATAAACCGATTCAAAAGGTTTGAAGCTTAGTTTTTTAATGATCTGGTGACACTCGGCAATGTTGATGTTGGCCTGTTTGTTTTCAGCATCGAGGTATCCGCGCCAGGTATCTAAACTCAGGTAAGGATTATTTATAAAAGCATCGCGCCATTGCTCAATAAAGGTTAGCGCGGTATCGTCTTTATGTTTGGCAAAAAACGGGTACGAGAAATGCAGGTCGGGGTGCATCAGTTTTTGATACTTGCGACACGATGAACACACACCGCAAGAGTCATCCGTCTGCTTATCTTCGCATGACAGATACTGAGCATAAGCAACAGCAAGTGCCAGGCTCCCAGATCCTTCGGGACCTAAAAACAACTGTGCATGACTTACCCGGTTCTCTTTCACCGAGTTAACCAACCGTTGCTTTATCGCTGCTTGTCCTACTATGTTCTTAAACTGCATTTGGTGCAAAATAGTGAAATAGTTTTGAGTAATAAGTATTGAGTTAATATTAGTACTCATAAAAGGGCTATTTTTACCAAATAATTAACATAATAATAAGTACTGAGTCTTGGGCCCGGAGTTGAATCATCCTATAAATTTGCTTTTGAACTCAAAACCATTCTTACCACTCACAACTAAAAACTACACATGGCCCGAATTATGGCTTTTGATTATGGTACCAAGCGCATAGGCATTGCGGTTACCGATCCGTTGCAGATCATAGCTACCGGGTTGGATACCATACACCCCCAATATATTGTTGATTACCTGAAAAAGTACCTGCAAACCGAACAGGTTGAACGCTTTATTGTTGGCGAACCCAAGCAGATGGACAATACCCCATCACAATCGGCCATACATGTAAAAGGCTTTGTTGGCCTGCTCAAAAAAACGTTCCCGGAGATTCCCATTGAAATGCTCGACGAGCGATTTACCTCAAAAATGGCATCGGCCACCATTGCCCAAAGTGGCATGAACAAAAAAAACCGGCAAAATAAGGAACTGGTTGATACCATATCAGCGGTGATATTGCTGCAGAGCTACATGGACCGCAGATTGTTTTGATTGCGTTGATTTCGCTGATGCTTTGCGGGTGGGTAATGATTGCTTTGCTAAGGCGTTAGTGATTCTTGACCATGGATTATTTTGTTTAAGTTGATGCTTTGTAAGTAGTTAATGATTTATTGAGAGTTTTTGCTTTGTTGTTTGGCTAATTTGTGCTCGTTAGTGATGCGTTTAAACTCCAGGCTTTTTGAGCCAAAGTTTAAAAGTAGTCCCGTTTCTAATTTGTAAGCTTCCAGATAATTTAATACCTGGGCCAGGTGCGCGTCGTCTAATTTTGATGCTGCCTTAATTTCTACCATCACGATATCGGAAACCAAAAAGTCAACACGTCTTTTGCCGATATCAATTCCATCATAATATATGGCCATTTCCAGTTCACGATTAAATATTAAATTTTGCTTTTGCATTTCAATGGCCAATGCTCGTTGGTAAATTATCTCTTGAAAACCATTGCCCAGTTCACTATGTACCTTCATGGCACAACCAATAATTTTACCGGTTATTTCGGAGTGCTTATAAATGGGTTTTACTGTTTCTTTCATTCAGAATAAGGTTAAAGGCTTAATTAATGAAGCTATAAAAATCAATCAATACCGAAGGAAAATGATTACTAAAAAACAGAAAAGGCATCTTCGAAATCAAAAAAAGCAAGCGGCATGGTTGAAAAAATCAAATAAAATCAACTAATAATCAATGAGTTAAGAAAATAATCAACGAAATCAGCGTAATAAAACCCATCAACGGTTTATCTTTGCCCCATGGATATTCTACCCCATGGCCTGCAGGCATACTTAGATGACCATTGCGATCCTGAGCCGGAAGCATTGCAAAAGCTCAACAGGGAAACGCATTTAAAGGTGCTCCGTCCGCATATGCTGTCGGGACATTATCAGGGCCGGCTGCTCAGTTTTTTGAGCAAAATGGTACAGCCAAAACGCATTTTGGAAATAGGCACCTTTACCGGCTACTCGGCAATTTGCCTGGCCGAAGGGCTTGCCAAAGATGGCATCCTCCATACCATTGAAGTTAACCGCGAAATGGAGGAGATCATCATTTCACACTTTAAATCAACAAATGTTGAAAATAAAATAAAACTGCATTTTGGCCAGGCAGAGGCAATTATTGCTGATTTAGAGGAAGATAATTTTGATTTGGTGTTTATTGATGCCGATAAAAAGAATAATTATACTTACTTTCAATTGGTCTTTGATAAAGTCAGATCCGGAGGATTAATAATAATTGATAATGTTTTGTGGAAAGGAAAGGTGTACGGCCCCGAAAATGATGCCGATACTGCAAACATCCGCAAACTAAATGACCAGATAGCTGTTGATAGCAGGGTAGAAAAATTTATCCTGCCAGTACGCGACGGGCTGCTGGTTATCAGAAAAAAATAAATTATGAAGAAAATCTTACTGATTACATCCCTGTTGATATCAACATTAGCTGTTTCAGCTCAAAAAAACACTTCACAATCTTATATCGAGAAGTTTAAAGATGATGCCATTCGCATCATGCACGAAACCGGGGTACCCGCAAGCATCGTTTTAGGTGTGGCCATGCATGAGTCGGGTTGTGGCAACAGCAACATCGCCCAAAAGTTAAACAACCAGTTTGGCGTAAAGGGCGGCGGCGGCGCGGTTTATACCAAACACAATAAAAAAGTACGCACACCCTACAAAAGATACGATTCGGTACTGGATTCGTTCCAGGATTTTGCCCGCATCATGACCGAGCGCAAGCAATTCAGCCACCTGGCCGATGCACTTACCCATTATGATTACTTAGGATGGGCGAAAGGCATTCAACGCAGTGGTTACGCCGGCAGCCGCAAATGGGCATCGCAGGTATTGGGTATCATTAAAAAATACGATCTGCATGACCTTGATGAGAAGCCCGTAGATTCAACTAAAACGGCCAATCAGACCCAATTAGCAGAAACAAAACAATAAATACATTAATAAATCTTACTTTGGCATATTTATTAATGCCACATACTAAGGTTTAGCTGTATGCAAAAACTATTTTATTTATTATTTATAACCGCGGTTTGCTTTAGCTCGTGCTCGTCACGGAAAGGAACTATCTCTAACGGTCAGGTTCGCCGCAATAATAACACGATAAAAAAAGACAATCGGGACGCCATCTCGAGCTA
Organism: Mucilaginibacter sp. P4_E8; assembly: GCF_056401495.1. Taxonomy (NCBI): domain Bacteria; kingdom Pseudomonadati; phylum Bacteroidota; class Sphingobacteriia; order Sphingobacteriales; family Sphingobacteriaceae; genus Mucilaginibacter; species Mucilaginibacter sp. P4_E8. The sequence goes on along the minus strand of NZ_JBFUJG010000021.1, from coordinate 26,590 downwards.
CCAGTCTTACACTTCCCTATCCTATATTGAAAGGTTTAAAGCTATCGCCATTCAGGAAATGAACCAGAACGGCATACCGGCAAGTATTACCCTTGCACAGGGTTTATTTGAATCGGGCAGCGGTAATAGCGAGCTGGCCAAAGTGGCTAATAACCATTTCGGCATCAAGTGTACCCGCGACTGGACAGGTAAAAGTTATTACAAGGATGATGACAGCGCTAACGAATGTTTCAGGGTGTATGATAACCCTGATGATTCCTATCGTGACCACTCTGCATTTTTGAAGCGTAAAAACTACGCGAAACTGTTTGAGCTGGATAAAAATGATTATGAAGGCTGGGCACGCGGACTTAAACAGGCGGGCTACGCGACTAATCCCAAATATCCCGACATGCTCATCAATATTATTGTACGCTACCACCTTGACCAATATGACCGGCCCGAAGGTGAAATAGCTAAAATTAAACGGGAAGATCGTGTGCTGTCGCAGATAAATGATAGCATAGGCAAGCCCAATACCGACACGCTTACACAAACCCGCCCCGACGATAAAATATACACCGTAAAACAGGGCGATACACTATACAACATATCAAAACGTTTTGGAATAACAGTTGATGAACTAAAAGCGTTAAACAGTATAGCCGATGATCACATCGCTATAGGACAAAAGCTTGTAGTTGTGAAATAGCTGAGCGTATCAAGTATCACGATTTCTTGTAGGGTATAAATATCATTTTAAAAGTCATGATACTTGATACTAACTACTTGATACTAAAGAAAGCTGTTAATTGTTGTTAAATAATATGAGTAAGCACTGCCGAACGTTTATTTTTGGCGCCACCATGAAAATATGGATGCTTTTGTTTTTTTGCACATTATCTGTAACGGTTTTTGCCCAGCAAAAAACCATTGACGGTATTGTGTTTGATAAGGAAAGCAAAGACCGAATTGCAAAGGTAAATGTGCTAAATATCACCACCGGCAAATCGGTGTACAATACATTTAAAGGCGAATTTAAGATAGACGCCAAACCCGGCGACGTACTTGTTTTTACCAAATTTGATCATTACGCCGATACCCTGCAGGTACAAAATAATACCTCGCTGGCGGTTTACATGAAACGCACGGCCATACAGCTCAGGGAAGTTATTGTACGGGATACCATGCTTAGTCCGCAAAAACAATTGGAAGCCACCAAGCGGGATTATACCAAAATTTACGGATCATTGGATAACCATGACGTGCTTTCAGTTGCACCAGGCATGGGTGCGGGTATAGGCATTGACGCCTTATGGAATTCCCTGAGCCGCAGCGGCCGCAACGCCGAACACCTGCGCCAGATCATTGAACGCGACCATAAGCAAAACGTGATCGATTTCCGCTTTAACCGTACTTACGTTGGCAATATCACCCATTTAAAAGACCAGCAGCTTACCGATTTTATGCAGCGTTACCGCCCGGGCTACTATATGGTGACAACCGCAAGTGAATATGATTTTATAGCATCTATAAAGGCGAATTTAAGGCGATATTTACGGGCGCCCAAGGTGTATACATTAGCACCGCTGGTTACGCCCAAGGTGAAGGATTTGGGTACCCCATAGTATGAATATATCACGACAATTAAGATAGAGCACGGCCAGAAACTTCAAAAAATTTAAAACTATCCTGCTGATTTTTTATTAATCTGTTAAAAAAGGAGATTTTTGCTTTAATTTGTCCACTATGATAAAAACCAGACTTGGCCTTCTTTTCCTGGTATCAATTACCTTCGGCATTTCGGCTAAAGCCCAGCAAACGGACACCCTAAAAAGAGACACCGTTAAAATAGATACCGCACAGATCAATAAACTCAGGATAGATTCCCGTAAAAATGCCATCCCTACCCGGGTAAGGCCGGTACAGTTGCAAAGGGCGCAGGTTCCGTTTACCATGCTTGATTATAAGGTGAATTATTGGAAAAAGGCTATTACTTTCGGGCTTAACTTTAGCCAGTCGGCCTTTACCAGTAATTATAGCGCGGGTGGTGTAACCGCGGTTGCCTTGGGTACAAATTTTATTTATCATACCGAATACAATAAGGCTCCGTTTAGCTATGTATCTGAACTTAACCTTACCTATGGTGTATCAAAAAACAAAGGCCAGGGCAAACGTAAAACCAACGACCGTATTTATTTTGATAACAAGCTGGCATCGCAATTATCAGCACACTGGTACTTTTTCGGCGCGTTAACCTTTGAATCGCAATTTGATAAAGGGTTTAACTATGTTGACCAGGGGAATGGTGTGATAGATGCGCAATATATCTCAAACTTCATGTCGCCGGGTTATTTAACGGAGTCGGTCGGTTTTGAGTACAAACCAACCACCTATTTCGATTTGCGTTTGGGTACAGGTACTGCAAGGCAAACCTTTGTTTTAGACAAAACCATTATCCAGCATCAGCCCGATAATTATGGTGTTGATTCCTTACATACCGTAAAAAACGATCTCGCTTTCCAGCTGGTTGCATTGTTTGATAAGGATATCATGAAAAATATTCACCTGAACACGCGTTATGCATTATTTATACCCTACGGACAGTCGCTCAAATTTATAACCCATCGTGTAGACATGGTATTGGCGGCCCGTGTAAACCGTTTAATAAACGTTACCATAAATGGCACATTGCTATATGATAAGCACACCTCGCCAGATGCTCAGGCAACCGAAGGCCTTGCATTGGGCGTGTTGTACCGATTCCCGTAGCGATATAAACTAAATTTATATGTCAACAGCCCGGTTTCTCTGATCAGAGAAACCGGGCTGTTTCGCGAAAAAGCGATTTGAGCCCCGAAAAAAAATCAATCAATTGACAGTCAGAAAAACGCGACTTTTTAAACGGTAAAAAAAACCATCAATTTTTGTTCAAAATGAACCAAAACGAGTACTTTTCGGACTGTTTTTGGTGTTTTTTAATCTTTTTTAATATAATTTTTGACTGAAAATAGCACTTTAAAAAGGCTTAAGAACCCAATTCGACTGTTATCATCAAGCTATAATGTGCTGTCTAAATTAATTTAACGGATATATTTCAAAATCATACCTTTGTATCCTTTAAAAGAATAAAAGTTTTTTATCATAATGTTTGAAAATCTTTCGGATAAACTCGACAGGGCGTTCAAGGTCCTGAAGGGACAGGGAACTATTACTGAGATAAACGTGGCCGAAACCATGAAGGAAATACGCAAAGCCCTTCTGGATGCCGACGTTAACTATAAAACAGCCAAAGCATTTACGGATGATGTAAGGCAAAAGGCGCTGGGGCAAAACGTATTAACCGCGGTTTCGCCGGGCCAGTTGCTTACCAAGCTCATGAACGATGAGCTTGCCGAACTGATGGGCGGCACCACTGCCGAACTTAACTTTCCGGCTACGCCAACTATTATATTAATTGCAGGGTTGAACGGTGCTGGTAAAACCACGTTTACCGGTAAGCTGGCCAATTATTTAAAAACACAAAAAAACAAGAAACCATTACTGGTTGCTGATGATATTTACCGCCCCGCGGCTATTGACCAGCTGGAAGTTTTGGGCCAGCAAATAGGCATCCCAGTATATGCTAACCGCGAGTCGAAAGATCCGGTTGCTATAGCCCGCGAAGGTATTGCCCTGGCTAAACAGAACGGCCATAACGTGGTAATTATTGATACCGCCGGTCGTTTGGCTATTGATGAAGCCATGATGGTGGAGATTGAACAGGTAAAAGCCGCCGTAAATCCGCATGAGATCCTGTTCGTGGTTGATTCCATGACCGGTCAGGATGCGGTGAACACCGCCAAGGTGTTTAATGACCGCCTTGATTTTACCGGTGTGGTTTTAACCAAGCTTGATGGCGATACCCGTGGTGGTGCCGCGCTTTCTATCAAGTCGGTAGTTAACAAGCCCATCAAATTCATAGGTACGGGTGAAAAGATGGAAGCGTTAGACGTTTTCCACCCTGATCGTATGGCATCCCGTATTTTGGGCATGGGTGACGTGGTATCGTTGGTGGAGCGCGCGCAACAGCAATTTGACGAGAAAGAAGCCGCCGAACTGCAAAAGAAGATCCGCAAAAACAAATTCGATTTTAACGATTTTTACAGCCAGATTCAGCAGATCAAGAAAATGGGTAACATGAAGGATCTGATGGGCATGATACCGGGCGTAGGCAAAATGATGAAGGATGTGGAGGTTGATGATGACGCCTTTAAATCAATCGAGGCCATTATACAGTCAATGACCCCGTTTGAAAAAGCAAACCCCGAAACCATCAATCAAAGCAGACGCAGCCGTATAGCAAGCGGATCAGGTACCGATCTGCAGGAAGTGAACCGCCTGATGAAGCAGTTTGATGATATGAAAAAGGTAATGAAACAAATGAGCAACCCCGCAGCCATGGCCAGCATGATGCGCCGGATGCCGAAAATGTAGAGTTCCCAATCCCAAGGACTGGAAAATATAAAAAGCTCCTGGTGAATAGCCAGGGGCTTTTTTGTTGCCTGGTACCCCGCAATGATGAACTAAGCGCCCCCTATAAAAATATTATCGAATGCGTGTAAATGCCCGCCTTTTTTGTAAACTTTAGCTTTTAAAATATTCACTATGTTTTCCAGCACATATATCCGTAAAACACTTGCTATTGCATTAACCCTTTCGGCGTTTACAGCTCACGCGCAAGTCCCCGGCTCATCCATTGATGTGCAGCACTATAACTTTGCCCTGCAGCTGAACGATGCGGATAATAATATCAAGGGTCAGGCCACCATCGCTATTAAATTTATAAAGGATGCGCCATCTTTTGAGCTGAACCTGATAAAAAAGAATAGTACCGGTAAAGGGATGCTGGTTTCGGCCATTACAGAAAATGGCAAAAAACTCAAATTTGTGCAGGATAGCGACGTGGTTAAAATATATGCCGGTGCAAAGTTAAACAGCATCCATAATTACAAGATAAGTTATGCGGGTATCCCTGTGGATGGGCTCATTATATCAACCAATAATTATGGACATCGTACTTTTTTTGGCGATAACTGGCCCAACCGCGCGCATAACTGGCTGCCATGCGTTGACCATCCGGCAGATAAGGCCACGGTCGACTTTGTGGTTACCGCGCCTGATCATTACCAGGTTATATCCAACGGATTAAAAATAAAAGAACAGGCCCTGCCTAATCATTTAAAGCTAACCCACTGGCGAGAGTCTGCCGTACTGCCAACCAAGGTAATGGTTATAGGTGTGGCTGCGTTTGCTATTGACCATCCCGGCGATGTGAATAAGATCCCGGTTTATACCTATGTGTTCCCGGAGAATAAGGCAGTTGGTTTTAAAAGTTATGCTGTAGCTAAAGAGATCCTGCCCTTTTTTATAGAAAAGGTTGGGCCGTACAGTTATGAAAAACTGGCTAACGTACAATCCAAAACCATATTTGGCGGTATGGAAAATGCCAGCGCCATATTTTACTTTGAAGAGTCGGTTAAATCACCGGAAATTGAAGAACTAATGGCCCACGAAATTGCCCACCAATGGTTTGGCGATGGCGCCAGCGAAAAAAGTTTCTGGCACCTGTGGCTCAGTGAGGGCTTTGCCACTTACATGACCAACCTGTACCTCGAAAACAAATACGGTGCTGATACCCTGAAAAGCCGGTTAATAGCCGACAGAAAGAAAGTACTGTCCTTCGAAAAAAAGCGACTTACCCCCGTGGTTGATACAGCTGTAAAAGGGCAGTATATGCAGCTGCTTAATGCCAACAGTTATGAAAAAGGCGGCTGGGTATTGCACATGCTGCGCCGCAAACTGGGCGATGAGCTGTTTTGGAAAGGAGTGCGCAACTACTACGCCAAGTACAAAGGCAGCAATGCCAATACCGACGATCTGCGCCAGGTAATAGAACAAACCAGCGGGCAGGACTTGAAACAATTTTTTAACCAATGGCTGCGTACAGCGGGCCATCCTGATTTAAATGTAGCCTGGCATTATGATGCGGATAAGGGAGAGGTTAATATCAGCATAGAGCAAAAACAGGATAACGTGTATGTGTTTCCATTGGAGATAACCATAGCGGGCCAGCTACACACCATTACGGTAAATGGTAAAGCGGCTACGGCCCAAATAGCGGTGAAAGCAAAACCTGAAACCATTGTTGCCGATCCTAATGTTAACTTACTGGCCACATTTAATGTTATTGCAAATTAACTCATTGCAATAATATACTTTGTAACAAAATTGCTTGTCGCCCTTGATTTATAAGAATTTATAATTATCATTGTGTAATACCTACACAATGATAATTATAGAATAAGCGTCCGCTTTCGGCAGATATTTCTGCTAACAGTAACTTATCTGTAGTATCATTTTAGGTTGTTATTCAAGCTCCGGATAATCAATAAACCAATTATACTAAACCAGATAAGTCATGAAGAAAATCTCCACATTTTGGGCTTTTTTAGCCGTATGTCTGTTGCCCGTGTATGGCTATTGCCAAAGTAAAAGCGGCGATGATGCCATTGTTGCCGGTAATGATGTTGCCGTAACCAATACCGATAACGGACAGGTAGCGGGTTATATTCATAAAGGGATTTATACTTATAAAGGTATCCCCTATGCCACGGCCGAACGCTTTATGGCTCCGCAAAAGCCGGCTCCCTGGAAAGGCGTAAGAAGCTCAAGGGCCTACGGGCCGGTTTGCCCTACCGATGTAACCACACAGGTTAATGATCCGTCTGAATTTGCCTATCATCATGACTGGGGTTACAGCAGCGAAAAATGTCAGGTACTTAACGTTTGGACAAAGGGTCTTAACGATGGCAAAAAGCGGCCGGTAATGTTCTGGATACATGGCGGGGGTTTTACAGCCGGTTCATCTGTTGAATTACCATCTTATGACGGTGAAAACTTAACCCGCAAAGGCGATGTAGTGGTGGTATCTATCAACCACCGCTTAAATGTGCTGGGTTTCCTGGATATGTCTGCCTATGGCGATAAGTATAAATCATCGCCTAATGCTGGTATGCTGGATATTGTGGCTGCCCTGCAATGGGTTAAGCAAAATATAGCGCAGTTTGGCGGCGATCCGGATAACGTAACCATATTTGGCCAATCAGGCGGTGGTGGTAAGGTATCAACCCTAATGGCCGCCCCATCTGCCAAAGGTTTATTTCAAAAAGCCATTGTGCAAAGCGGCAGTTATGTGAACAATTTTTTAGATAATACGATTGCCAAAAGAGTTTCGGCCGCATTGCTTGAAGAACTGAACTTACAGCCTGCACAGGCAGATTCATTGAAAACCGTACCGTACGACCGCTTATACGCGGCCAGCAAAAAAGCAATAAAAAAAGTATCAGATGCTTTAAAAGCTGAAGGTAAAAACCTCCCGGGTTTTGGGCTGGGCTGGGGACCTATACTTGATAACACCTTCCTGCCCTATCAGCCGGGCGACGCTGCCGCGCTTGCCCTGTCAAAAGATGTTCCGCTGTTAGTAGGCTCTACCAAAAACGAAATCTTTGCGTCGGCCATGAACCCTGCGCTAAAGGAATATTCTATGGATTCGATCAAAACCTACTTACAAAAAACATACGGCGATAAAACGGATGCCTATATAGCCGAGGTAAAAAAGACCTACCCCAACAGCACCCTAAAACCAACCGATTATGTGGATATCGATCTGCGTTTCAGGCCGGGAGTGATAAAACAGGCTAATGCCAAATCGGCATCGGCTGCTGCACCGGTTTATACCTATTTGTTCACCTGGCAATCGCCCGTGTTAGATGGTACGCTTAAAGCTATTCACTGCATGGATCTGGCTTTTCAGTTTAACAATATTGACCGTTGCGAAGAAATGACCGGCGGCGGCAAAGCGGCTTATACGCTTGCCAATCGTATAAGCCAGGCCTGGATAAACTTTGCCACAAAAGGCGACCCTAACAATAAGGACCTGCCCAGCTGGCCCAAATATACCGAGGCTAATGGAGCTACTATGATATTTGATAACCAATGTGAGGTAAAAAGCAACCCGGATAAGAACCTTTTGCAAATGGTGGCTGCAAAATAAGGTTTGATATTTTGGTTTTTTCTTTATTAACAAAGGTGGCTTGCAACAATTTCAACTTTTACAAGCATTGGTTATCTTTTTAATAAAATGGATAAATAAATAATATTAATGAAGATTGACGCAATAATATTTTATAAAAAGGCGTTTAATCCATATATAATATTTTTATATTAGCTAAAACCAATTTATTAACCTTAAACCCCCAACATCATGAACACTGCAAGATTTTATAAATCCATGTATGTAAGTTTTTACAGGTGGAACTTTAAAAATTTCGGCCTCGTAAGCTTGCCCCGCTTCAATTCACTTTTTGGTGTGAGTTTCCTGATGATCGTTTTATTAACCAATTTAATGCTGATCGCCCAGCTTTATTTAAGATCTGGCTGGTTTAATTTAAATGCAATATCGGGTACGGTTATACTTTTTGGGGCAGTGGGCGCTTTGCTGCTAAACTATTTTATATTGCTGAATAATAAGCGATTGAAAAAACTTAATGTCGCTTTCGAAAAAATGAGCAGGCGGCATCAAAATGCGTGGTCAATAATGGTTCTGGCCAGCGTAATTGTTTCCTGTGGGTTTTTGTTGCTTGCTGATACAGTTAGATAGGTTTAAGAATCAACAGGTAGAATAAGAAATATACTTTTAATGATCGTTCGTGTTTCACGGACGATTTTTTTATATGAAGATTGCCCGTATCAAGTTTGTCTGAACCGCGATTCTCCTGATTTTAGGATTACCATGATTTATGATCAATAATAGAATCTCTTAAAAACCATGGCCCATACAAAATTATTATTCCTTTATCACCTACATAAAAATATTTATCTTACGCTTTGATTTAAACTTATCACAGTGTTGGTTAAAACTTTTGGGAGTGCGGTTTATGGTATCGAGGCTATTACCATAACGGTTGAAGTAAATATAGCGGCGGGGACCAAATATTTTATTGTTGGCCTGCCCGACGTGGCCGTTAAAGAGAGTTATTTCCGTATCGAATCGGCCTTAAAAAATTGTGCTTTCAGGATGCCACGTCAGCAGGTAGTGGTGAATATGGCGCCGGCCGATATCAAAAAGGAAGGCTCATCATACGACTTGACCATCGCTACCGGTGTTTTAGCCGCCTCTGGCCAGATAGAACCCGAAAACCTGGACAAGTATATCATCATGGGCGAACTATCGCTTGATGGCAGCTTACAGCCCATTAAGGGCGCCCTCCCTATTGCTATACAGGCCCGCAAGGATGGCTTTAAAGGATTTATACTTCCCAAACAAAACGCCCGCGAGGCAGCCATTGTGAACGATCTGGAAGTTTACGGTGTAGAAAACATCAAAGAAGTAGCCGGTTTTTTCAATGGTGATATCAACCTGGAGCCGGAGGTGGTAAACACCCGCGAGGAGTTTTACAACAGCCTGTGCAATTACGACAGCGATTTTAGCGAAGTAAAGGGCCAGGAAAATATTAAACGCGCCCTTGAAATTGCCGCCGCAGGCGGTCATAACGTAATACTGATCGGTCCGCCGGGGGCAGGTAAAACCATGCTGGCCCGCAGACTACCCTCTATTTTGCCGCCGTTAAGTCTTTATGAATCATTAGAGACCACCAAGATCCATTCTGTTGCCGGTAAACTGGCCGCGGCCGATGCTTTGGTGACTATAAGGCCGTTCCGGTCGCCTCACCATACTATTAGCGATGTTGCTCTTGTTGGTGGAGGTGGTAACCCCCAGCCCGGCGAAATTTCATTGGCCCATAACGGTGTTTTATTTTTGGATGAGCTGCCCGAGTTTAAACGCAGCGCGCTGGAAGTAATGCGCCAGCCGCTGGAGGAACGCAAGGTAACTATATCAAGAGCCAAATTCACGGTTGATTATCCATCGAGCTTTATGCTGATAGCGAGTATGAACCCCTGCCCTTGCGGTTATTATAACCACCCCGAAAAGGAATGTATTTGTCCGCCGGGGATGGTGCAAAAATATTTGAGTAAGATCTCTGGTCCGCTGTTGGACAGGATAGATCTGCATGTAGAGGTTACGCCGGTTAATTTTAATGAGCTGTCGTCAGACCGTGCCGCCGAAAAAAGTGAGCTGATCCGTGAGCGGGTGATCAAAGCCCGGGAAATACAGATAGAACGTTTCGACAACCGACCCGACTTACATGCCAACGCCCAGATGAGCCCACAAATGGTGCGCGACCTGTGTAAAATAGATGTAGCCGGACAAACCCTGCTCAAAAAGGCCATGGAAAAACTGGGCCTGTCGGCCCGGGCCTATGACCGTATTCTGAAAGTATCCCGCACCATAGCCGACCTTGCCGGCAGTGAAGAAATTAAGTTGGAGCATTTGGCGGAGGCGATACATTTCAGGAGCTTGGATAGAGAGGGTTGGGCTGGATAGAATTGGAGACAGAGTTTCCGGGCATAATGGTCCGTAGTTGGAAACTATGGACAGTGGGAAAGACAATTGAAATTAATTGCTCACCCTATTGCAACACGTATGAATGAATTGAAGGAAATATTAAAGTGATATGGAAATAGAATTTTTAAAACAATTAAATGATAACACTTCGATAAGGGTCAACAATTCGGATTACACCAGTGTACTTGTACCTCTTTCTATAGAACAAATAGATAGTCTGGAGACCAATTTCAATCATGGAAATCAGTTTCCCAAAGCATTAAAAGAACTCCTGTATTTGGCCGGAGGCAATTGTTATGTTTTGGATTACGGTCTAAATGATACACAGGAGGAAATGCAAGAGGACGCGAGGAGTTGGATGGAAGATTTTAACCGAAGCATAAACAGGCCATTTTTTGTAATTGATGTATATAATGCCGGTGATCAGTTTCTATTTGTTTATTTGGATGAAGGAATAGACGATCCGGAAGTATACGGTGCCTTTTTGCCTTCTTTACGCTATGAGGCCACTTCTTGGATAAACGGCACAAATAAAAAACTGTCTGAATTTATAGATCATCGGGTAAAAAAAGTATTGAGTGGCTACAGTCCATTTTAATTGGACCCGGGATGGCCCAAATCTGGCGCAAGTATGTCAGGTAAGGCAAGAAGGAAATTGTCTCGCTCCCGCGAGCTTATAGCTCGTGGTAAATATGGTTTCAGCTTTCAGCTGAAATGTAAGCCGGAGGCTTACCACATGATACCCACGAGTTACGCTACGCTAAACTCGCGGGAGCAGATACTTGCGCAGGAATTAAGCTCCGCACAAAACAAAAACTATAAATAATTACTTTATGAGAAGATCACAAGGCGAAACGCTTGCGGCAACGAGAGAGCGTGCCCTTGTGATAGAATTGCTATTTTTGACACCACATGAGGAAAATTCACCAATATATCAGAGAAACCATCCTAAAGGCGATAGATTTCTTTTATACCCCATTTAAAAAATACATTCCCTTACATACTTTTAGATACGCGGCCTGTGGTGGGGGTAATACAGTATTGGATATTTGCCTGTTTTCATTAAGCTATAATTTTATTTTTAAAAAGCATGATGTGTCTTTAGGGCTTTTTACGTTGAGTCCTCACATTGCTTCTTTGTTTTTGGCATTGAGCATTTCCTTGCCTTCCGGGTTTTATCTTAACCGTTACATTGTATTTCAACAATCCGGGTTACGGAGAAGAAGCCAGTTTGCCAGGTACATAATGGTTACTACCATTTGTATTTTTCTCAACTATGTTTTTCTGAAACTATTTGTTGATTATTTAGGCTTTTATCCTACACCGGCTAAAATTATTACAACTTTGTTGGTGGTGATTTTTAGTTACACAAGCCAAACCTATATATTTTTTAAAAGAAAGCCTAAATCAGAGACCAGAGAGACAAGTTTAGAGAGACAATAACCGAATTGAGCGGCCATTTTTAAAATAAGAAGAAAGGTTTTTTATTAAGCTAAGGTTAATGCATCTTTCAATGCTTGTGCAAAGGTGGAAGGATAATTACTGGTGTTCAGTATCTTCTAACAATTCTTTATACTTTTTCAGGGTATCTTCCGGGCCTTCAATGTTATCCCAAACTTCGTTAACAACATTATAAAAATCGGTAGGTTTTATATCACCATTACAAGTAAAGGCATTGCCACGGGTAGTAATTAAACAGTAGCTATCAGCTTTTAATACGGCAGCAAACGCCTTAAATGCAAAAAGGAAATTTTTCATTTATTAGTTATTAACTGTTAAACTCACTGTTATACGCAGAATCCCGTGTAAATTGTTCTAAGAAATACGATAAAATCTGTAAAATATTATTCAAACCTGTATTAAAAATCAAATACTTAGCAAAAAAGCATTTAATTTTTAATACAGATAGGAAACAACATTATTTTGCCAGCCAAAATTGCAGGGAATGCAAGTTATAACCACCCTTGTCGGCATTAACCTTAAGCTTGTTATTGCCTGCTTTTAAATGGATATTTTTTACCGTAATTACCTGCCATTTTTTGATTCCGCCGGTATTAGGAATCTCTTTAGTTGCCGAAGTATTGACAGTTTCAAGAGATAGTTTAGCACCATCAGTATCAGAGGCCACTTTTAAGCTAACCGAGTAAACTCCCGGTATTTTTACCTGCAGGGTGAATTGCAGCCATTCGCCGGTTTCAATATGATCAACATAATAGCTGTTGTAGGCGGTCGAGTCCTTGCTAATGTCCACACCGTCGTTACGATAAACACGGCCGGCATTGCCTTTGCCATATTTACCTGTTGATACATGATAATCGGCGGTATCGGTGTCAAAATAAGCAATGCCATTGCGGCCCAGGTCATAATCAACGGCATTAATAACGGTCCCGTTTTTAACTTTATTGGCTTTAAACGGTTTTGAAGCCGCCGAAAACGGTTGCCTGAAAATAGCATCAATTACATCATGGTGAATAATAGTATTCTCCAATTTGGCGTAGGTGGCCATTTCGAGCGTACCACTGTATACATTGCTCTCTTTGGGTTTGTGTTTACCGGTGTTCAGGTAGTTAGTAACATCATCGTAGTTCAGGTTTGATGGTATTTCGATAGGATTGTTGTTCCCCATCTTTTTCAATGGCCATAAAGCCCAGCCAATGTTGTTCTTCTCTAAAAGTCGAATGGCTTCTGTAAGCCAAACATTAGAGTTTTCGCCGGTTTCGCCAAGCCATACAGGAACATTGTACTGGTCGCGGGTTTTAATGATGTGTTCAATTGATTTTTGATCATTATAGTTCCAGTATTTGTGAAAGCTGAGCACCATGTTTTTATCCCACGGGGGTAATATGCCATTGTAATTATTGCCCCAGCCATTGCCTTCAATAATAATGATGTGCTTTTTATCAACCTCACGGATGGCGGTTGTAATATCAACCATCAGTTTTCTTAGTGGCGCGTTGGTTTTTTCCTTTAAGCCGTTCTTGTCATTTTCCGGATCATCAAAACCCCAGTTTGGTTCGTTAATAATATCGTAACCGGCAATATTAGGTTCGTTTTTATAGCGGTCGGCCAGTTTGCGCCAAAGAGCTATCATTTTTTGCTTGTTAGCTTCACTATCCCATAGAGAAGGATTATCGGTATTACGGTCCGATATATTCAAGTCATTGCCCTGACCACCCGGAGCAGCATGAAGGTCAAGTATCAGGTACATATGATTGGCCTTGCACCAGGCCAACAGATCGTCGGTCATTTTAAAACCTTTGTCAATCCAGGTGTTTTGCCCGGCAACAGGTTCTTTTTCAATGGGCAGCGTGTACAAGTTATAGTGCATAGGCAACCGCACAGAGTTAAAGCCCCAGCGGCGCATGGAGTCGATATCTATTTTGCGGGTATTATTGGCCAGCCAGGTATCATAAAACTCCTTTGTTTCGGCCGGACCCATCAGCTCTTCCAATCGCTCGCGTATCCGGTACTGGCGACTATCCTTATTAACATGCAGCATGTACCCTTCCTGCAGCATCCAGCCGCCAAGGCCCATGCCGCGCAGCAATATATTTTTGCCGTTTTGATCAACTATCTTTTTGCCATCGGCTCTTAAAAAGCTTTGGGCACTGCTTTGTTGTGAAATAAAGGAAACAGCCAAAGTCATTAACAGAACTTTTACCGGCGACTTTAACATTATATTTTTAAAAGTATGTAGTAACATGATATACTTAGGTTATTGATGAACAAATATTGTTTTTACCAGATATAAGTACCAACCGATCCCTTATCTAACGTAGCGGCTATCACTTTGCCCAGGTATTGGATATTAAAATCCTGTGATGCATCACTGGTGTTGGCCACAATTAAAACCTTTTTACCATCGGGCGTTTTAAAGGCCACGTTAGGCAAATTATCTGAGTTGTTAGAGGCAATACGGACCGAACCCGGACGAACAAACTTAGATGCATGTGCTATGGAATAGTAAGCGATATTTCTTTTTACGGCGTCTTTATCAATAGTCACAGCGCCCTGGCATGATGGGCAGCCACCCCTGTCGGTATAGGGTTTATAATCCGGATCGGCAGCCAGGTTCCACTCCAGTACGTTGCGGCTCCAGTTGCGGGTAGCGCCAATGATAAGCCTTTTAACCGGCGATACAATATTGATGGTAGCGCTGTTTTCGCGCTCAACAACCATTTGCTCGGTAAAATAAAGGTTTTTATCAGGGTGGGCGTTGTGCACATCTGTTAAGGCCTCAATATCGCCGCCATATAAGTGAAAGCCAGAGCCATCAATATATTTACGGGCGGCCGGGTCATTTAAAATAGAGATAGGATAATCGGGCCTGTCGGCATTGTGATCGTAAATAATTATTTTGGTACGGATGCCCGCCGCTTTAAAAGCCGGACCGAGGTTGTTTTTAATAAACGCGCCCTCATCTGGCGCTACCAGTAATAAACTTGGGTTGTTGCCAGGATGCAAAGGCTCGTTCTGAATGGTAATGGCATCAATAGGTATGCCCTGAGCCTTCATACCCTGTATGTATTTTACCAGGTATTTGGCGTAAACGCTATAATATTCTGGTTTTAACCTGCCGCCGCGGGTATCGTTATTGGTTTTCATCCATGCTGGTGGCGACCAGGGTGATCCTAATATTTTTATGGCCGGATTTATGGCCAGGATCTGTTTCATTACCGGGATCACATCCTGCTTGTCGGGACCCAGATCAAAATGTTTCAGCGTGGGGTCGGTTTGGCCGGCGGGCATATCATCATATGAAAACACTTTCTCGTTCAGATCTGAGGCGCCAATACTCAACCGGATGTAACTAACACCGATATTATTATCACTGGTGGCAAACAGTTCCTTTAAAAGGGCGGCCCGGCTATTGGCGCTCATGCGGATGATGTGCATGGCGCTGCCTCCTGTTAAGGCAAAACCAAACCCGTCAATTGGTTGGTAGGTTTGCTTATCATTAATATTTATGGTAAAGTTGCTGCCGCTTGCAGGTTTAAAGATCAGGGCGTCTTTTTGCTTCTCAAACAAAACAGACCTGTCGGCTTTAGTTAGCCACAGACTGGCCTGCGCATTCTTTTGCGCGTTAACAGTGGTTACGGCGCCCAATAGCAGGGGCCACAGTAAAAATCGGATATTTTTGTTCATACGTTAAAATTTAGCAGCAGTGCATGAAGCAACCTGGTTTGATACGGTTATAATAGGATAGGTAAATTTATTATTGTTTTTAATAAAAAGGCACATAAAATATTGAGTAACTAATATATTACCAAAGTGTAATATATACACCATTAAAAATCCGCAATGTTCGTAAAAAAAGGTAGCGACAAGCAGCGTTGGCGTTATCAGAAAAATGATTTAATTCATTACTGATAAACAATTAGTTGATTCATTGCTTGTATTATCAGGACTTTAAAATATTTGATTTTGTTAAATTTTATTTATATTTTCACTCAGGGTATGAAATGAAAGAGCTGAATAAAAAGATCATTATATTTGATGACGACGAAGATATACTTTCTATTTGCAGTTATATTTTGGAAGAGCAGGGATGGGAAGTTCACACTTTTACCGATTGCAACAATATAATTGACAAAGTGTTGGGTGTTTTACCTGATGTGATTTTAATGGATAACTGGATTCCCGATGCCGGTGGTATTGTTGCTACACAAACCCTTAAAAAATCGGCAGAGTTAAAGCATATACCGGTTATTTATTTTTCGGCCAACAGTGATATCCAGGTACTGGCCAGCAATGCCGGCGCCCAAACCTACCTGGCCAAACCGTTTGATCTGGAAGAACTGGAGCGGGTTATTAACAACGTATTAGTAATACAATAAACCATTATAAATCTAAACGATCATAAATAGAAAGCCCCATCTTAACGGATGGGGCTTTCTATTTATATTATTGTGGTCCTCCGGGAGGGCCGCCTGGTACAGGGCCCGTACCGCCGCCATCGCGTCTTCCGCCACCATCTCTAAACCGGCGTCCGCCGCCCATATCACCATCCTGTACAGGAGCTTTCCCTGCAAATTTTTGCAGGCGCAGGGTAAAGGTTAGCAGGTAATAGCGCGCAAGCCGGTTAACACGTGTTTGTGTAAGGGAACTGGGCGTTGGAACAGATGTAAAACCGGTATTTTCGTTAAATAAGTCAAAGCCGGAAAGGCGGATAGTAGCCACTTTATTTTTCAGGAACCTGCGCTCCACATAAAGGTTCAGGATGTTTGGATTGGTTACCTTAATATTAGAGTTATAGCCATAGTTGGTAGCTTTTGAATAGTCGTAGCTAAATACCCAGTCGCCAAAGTAGTTTTTTCCGTTTACACCTATGTTCCATGTTCTTACGTTTGATAATGCATCATTAATTGTATCTTTTACAGAGTTGCTGGTTCTGTTGATCGCATAATTGGTTAAAATTTGAGCGTCAATTATATTAGGTAAATCAACCCTGAAACGTATTTCGGGAGTAAAAACGAGATTTTTAGCAAGGTTCTTTTGCATTGATGCGTTAATTTCCTGAGGGGTTGCAGCAAGCGGATCAGACGCTACCTTTGTTAAATAACCTACGTTATTATTGTAAGTGGCTGTACCGTTAAGTGTTACAGTGTATTTGCGCTCGGCCCATGGTTTAGAGAAAGTTAGGCGGCCCGATACGTTATAATAGCCATCGGCATTTAAATATTGCGTTAAAATATTGCTTGATGCACCTGGTGCGGTTGAGCTTGAAGTAATGGTATTGGTTACTACCTGGTTACTTACTTGCTGATAAGATAGATTGGCGAAAAATACATCGCCTGTGGCAAAACTGAAATTATTGTACCTAATGGAAACATTGTTTGTAAATGCCGGATTAAGGTTAGGGTTACCTATAACCGGATAAAATGCGGTTGAATAATCGGTTACGGGTTGCAACTGATTAAATGTTGGCGCCGCGTTTGATCCGTTATAATTAATACTGAATGCCTTGCTGCGCGAAAAGTTATAAATAAACCTGGCCGTAGGAATAATATTAAAGGTTGATCTGTGCGTTTCGATGCCGCTTAATGGAGAGTCGCCATCTAAAACAGAAGGCTGTACACCTATACCCAATGTATAGTTATATTTCTTTTCAACAAAGCGGTAATTTAAACCAACTTTGTTGGTAGTAAAAGTATAGTTGTATTGATTGCTTAATAAATCAGACCGGTCATAAGTATTGGCGTTGCTTAAGGTGTCTGTTTCTTTGTTGTTTGCAGTAACTGAATGGTTAAATGCATAATTAAGCTCAAGATATGAACGAGTGCCAAGTGGCTCAAGGTATGATAAATTTACACCATAACTATTGGTACGGCTGGAAGTATTTATCAACTGGTTTATTGGAGTACGCGGGATGCCAACGGTATAATTATAAACCGGGTTCTGGAACGACCAGGTTGGGGCCGAGCTCGCGTTGGCAAAGATGCTCAAATTACGGCGATGCTTGAACCGGTGATTATACAATGCCGAAATACCATAGTTAGGCGCCTGCGAATCGCCATTGGTAATAGAAGTATATGCATTTGATATAGCCTGCTTTTGGCTAAGTGAAGAACTGTCGGCCTCATTGGTATTGGTGCCACCGTATGAAAACGTAGGTGTAACCTTTAAATAATTTACCGTATCGGGCTTGTACTCCATATTCCAGGTAAAACGGTGATTGATGTTCTCATCTTTTTCAAGACTGTACTGGCGCTGCTCACTTGAGGGGTTTTGCTGAAATATATTATTAATGGTTGATGTGGTATTATCCGCGAAGCTGTAGCTACCGTATACCGAAAGGTTTTTACCCCACTGATCGCGAAAATTTACGCCGATAGAACGGGCAACAGTAATCCCGTTTTGAGCCGTTATAAGGCTTCCGGAGTTTGCGCTTCCGCGCCCGGCATTCCCACGGCCACCGCCGCCACCAAAACCACCACCACCGCTCCCAAAGCCGCCACCTCCACCGCCGCCTCCACCACCACCACGGGTGCCGGTGCTGCCAAAAGAAAAGGTGTTTACGTTGGTATTATTAAAACTTCCCTGAACAGCAATTTGCTGATCGCCATTAAAATTGAAAACATTTAACGACCCTATGTAACGGTTTTGATTTGGGATACCCTGGCTTTTGGGTAATGCGTCCTCACCATCACCGGCAGTAGCCTGGCCGGTATAGCCGTAGTTTTTATCTTTTCTGATCGTTATGTTCATGATCTTATCAGGTTCGCCGGTTTTAACACCTGTTAAATTTGCCTGATCGCCATAATCATCAATCATCTGGATGTTTTCAATAATATCCGCAGGCAGGTTTTTGGTTGCGCTTTGAACATCGCCCCCCATATAGTCCTTACCGTTTATGCGCACTTTAGTTACCTGTTTACCCTGGGTTGTGATATTACCGTTCACATCCACATCAACACCAGGAAGTTTTTTGAGCAAATCCTCGGCCGGGGCATTCTCACGCACCTTATAGGACCCCGCGTTATATACCACGGTATCCTCTTTAAGGGTAATGGGATTTGCAGCGCCAACAATAGTAACCTGGTTTAACATATTTGTTTGTGGCTGCAAAATAATATTACCCAGATCAACAGGTTTGCCATCATCAGTAAGCGCAAAATGTTTTTTAACAGCTGTAAAACCAATAGATGATACGGTGAGTGTAATTTTACTTCCTTTAACCCCGGCAAAGGTGAACTTTCCGTTGGCATCGGCAATGGATATGGTACTATCGCCACTGTTTGATACCAGTTTGATGCTGCTGCCCGGTAACGATAATTTGGTTGAGTCGGCAATAGTACCACTTACATCATGCGCGGTTTGCGCAAATGTGTTAAGTACGCTTAAAAGGATAAAACTTAAAATAAGGAAGAGGGGTTTCATAAAGTGTTTAATCAGCTTGCTATTTTATTAATTAGTCATAAGACATAATTTGAATGCAAATGTTCAATTTATAAAGTATTAATTGTTAAAAAACCATATGATTGTTACACTGGTTGCGCTAAACGCTTATCAATCACGTCATTGTTACAGTATAAAACAGAAAAAGCCGGTAATACCGGCTTTTTCTGTTTATGTATACATAATGGAATATCAATTTATGTGCAGGGCGCTTGCAACTTGGCTGTAGTTTTTAAGGTTGATGCCGGGGTGCGCGGCCTTCATGGTAGTAAGACTGCCGCCTGGAATAACTACAACTTTAAAATCAAGCCCGCCTTGTGAGAAATTAGCCTTAACATTTACGTAACCAACCCCAAAATCAGATAGTGTTATGGTGCGCCCGGCTTCGCTATAAGGTAATGCAAAATAACCGCTGGTGCTGCCTGTAGTTCTGAAATAAACTAAAATAACACCACTGTCAACAATTTCCTGTGTAATTGCGGGTATTGAAAAAGAGGTAAACCCGGTTAAAGTGACGCTTTTGTTAATTAATAAATAACTTTTAACGTCAACCGACCCGTCGGCCCCTGCCGGCCCTGTTGGGCCTTGCGGGCCCTGTGGACCAGTGGCGCCGGTTTCGCCCGGAGCTCCAGTGGCGCCGTTTGCCCCAGTGGCGCCGTTTGCTCCATTTGCCCCAGGCGCTCCGGTTGCGCCAGTGGCCCCGGTAGGTCCCGCTGGTCCTTGTGGTCCCGCAGGTCCTTGTGCGCCGGTATCCCCTTGCGGGCCTTGTGCCCCATCGGCACCAGTGGCGCCGTTTGCCCCGTTCGTCCCATCTTTTTTACATGCACTCACACTAAAAAGGCATACGAATAAAATAGGAAACAAGAGTTTTAGTTTTCTCATCAAATTAAGATTTTAAGGTTTGTATGGTAACACTTTTACGCATATGTAGCTAATTAGTTGCGGGGGTATTAACACAGAAGAAATTTGTTGTCGGGGTATAATTTTAACCCAGTATATCGTATGTGAAGAATGCACAAATGTTTGAAAAAAAATGACAACAAAAAGCTCGTAACTTTCGTTATACTTAAAATCTATAAAATCTAATTAACCTATGAAAAATATTGGCAGCACATTGCACTCAAAAGTGCATATTTGGATTGATGCAATTGGCTTTCGGCTAAATGCATCGCAAACTAATGGCAAAAATAATGTAACAACCAATCATTATTTTTTTGAGACTTTTAACTTTTTCGAAAAAGAAAAAAGAAATCATCCAGAAAGAACAAAATTTTTATGTTTTGATGCCTACGGCGAAAAAATTAATGTGAGGTCGTTGTTGGATCTTCAGGTTGCTTTTTTTGAAAACATCAGCCAGCTCAAGTAACATTATTTTGAATGATATAGTGTTATATTATTGCCAATGTTCAGCTACAGCTGATCAATGCTGCCTTCATGTACATATTCAAAAAAAAATCCTGCTTAAAAACTAAGCAGGATCGGGGTAATAGATTTTAAGATTATAGTAAATTACTTGTCAACAACTGTTCGCGGCCAACAATTCATATAGCCGCCACCATTATTTTCTCTAATAATTTCGTCGGTATTTATGCCACGCATAAGCGATTGTGGGAAATTCACTACCGGCCTGGTTGGATTTAATGCCTCTTTGATCCTTAAATGAAGATCTGCGAAATGCGCCGTTGTTAAAGCATCACCAGTCTTCGGCAATCCAACGTCTATTTTCTTTAATTCAGCACGCACCATTGGCCTTATGTCAGACAGGGCAATGTTTATGGGAGTTAAACCATATGATGCCAGCTGTGAGCTGGTTACGCCAGGTATAGTAGTGCTTAAATCGTTGTCCAGTAAACTCTTCAGGTTATCAATATATCCGCGTTGCAGGTTACGTTTAAAGGCATCTGGTTTGTTATTGCTAAAAACACCCAGGCGTATATCGGTAAACAATTCAGCAACCGTGTAGGCGCTATTGCCATTTTTAGCCTCGTTATCATACATGCGTGCCAGCCTTGACGGGTTAGTGGCATTGGCTAATACAGCTACCTGCAAGGCTTTAATGCGGTTAAGAATAACGCCATTATCAAATTTGCTTAGCTCGGGTTTGTTTATTAACCAAAGCGGGGTTTCAAATAATTGCTTGTTTAAAAACAGCACAGCATCATGCTGACGGGCTTTGCTAACAAAACCATATACCGCACCTTTTTGATCATAAGTTTTAAAGTTTTCGTTCATGCCACCAATATTGGTAGTAACGTGACCCATATAACGGTAAAACTGGCCTATTACTTCGTTGTATAACTCTGATACATCACTAAAATTCTCGGTTTTTTGGTAGGTCCATTTTTCGAGATTAGGCAAAATGCGTTTTAAATTGGCTATACCATAAGTACTTGCTTTCATGGCATTATCGCCCAGATCTTCATTTTGCAAACGAGGGTCAATAGATGTGCCTTGCCTGCCATAATAGTAAAGCGGGTTGCCGGCTTTTTTATTTGTCCAGTCGGCTAATATTTCTTTTTCCTGCTGAGGGGTTTTATTACCCGGGAACCAGCTGTATCCCCATTTTATTGACCACAGGTCATACTCGCCTATTTGCGGATAAAGGTGGGTAACCCCATCACCTGGCTGGGCAATGTAATTAAAACGGGCATAATCCATGATTGATGGCGCTGTACCATGCTTGTCTGTAAATGATTTTGACCGCAATGAATCAACCGCGTAAGCATAGCTCGAACCAAAATTATGGGGCAAGCCCAGGGTGTGGCCAATTTCATGCGACGATACAAAGCGTATAAGCTCGCCCATTTGTTCATCAGTAAACTGAGCTTTGCGGGCAGCCGGGTTTACCGCGGCGGTTTGTATCAGGTACCAGTCGCGCAGCAAGCTCATCACATTATGGTACCAGCCTACGTGGCTCTCCAATATCTCGCCGCTCCGCGGATCAGAAACATGGGGCCCATAAGCGTTTTCAACGTCTGACGCAAAATACCTGATCACGCTGTAGCGCGCATCTTCGGTACTAAATTCAGGGTCCTGTTTGGGTGTTGGGGCTTCCTTGCCTATAATGGCGTTTTTAAAACCAGCAGCTTCAAAAGCCTTGTTCCAATCATTTATACCCTGAATAAGGTATGGCACCCATTTTTTAGGGGTAGCGGGGTCAATGTAATAAACTATTTGTTTTTTAGGTTCAACCAGTTCGCCTTTGGCATAGGCAGCAGGGTCTTTAGGTTCCAGTTTCCAGCGGTGTATGTAGGCAGTTACCAGGGCCTTTTGTGCGCTGGTCCCATAATCGGTTTGGCGCTGGCCAAAAAAGCCAACCCTTTCATCGCTGATGCGGGCTTTCATGGGTGTTTTTGGCAGCAACAGCATGGATGTGTTGAGCTCAAAAGTTACCGCGCCGTTGGAGTTATCAGTAGGCGATTCGCCAGAGCGATAGGTTTTTAAGACGCGGGCTTCCAGGTTTATCGGGAAGCTTTTAATAGTATCAATATATGACCTTGTATTATCTATTCCTGAAATTTTATAAGCTTTTTTTACATTATCACTTAAACCAATAGCCGTTATATCACCATTGTAAAAGTCGGTAACATCAATCAATACACCGGTGCTATCTTTATTAAAAGCTTTAATATCAAACCCGGCCAGCACGGCATCAAGGTTTGAATTTTTAACCGACTGGTACATATCGGTTGTACTATCGGCCCTTATAGAATAGCTGGGTACACGTATAAAAATTTGCTTGTCATGGCGCTCCCATTTCCATACCTGGTTATTCAATTCTTCGCCACCATATTGCTGACCAAAGGTTTTTAAGCCGCCCGGAGTTTTAATATACCGGGTAACAACCAGCATTTCGCGGTTAATTAATGAATCGGGAATTTCATAATAATATTTACCGTCAACTTTGTACGTATTAAAAAGGCCGCTATCGGCTTTTATTTTGCCGGTTATAAGGTCACTGAATTTTTTAATACCTTCTTTTTTGGGCGCGCCAACTGTTGCGGTTGCCACTGTTCCTGATGGCCCCGCTGTGGTTTTAAGGGTTAGGGTTTGGTTTGCGGTTTGTTTTTTAGTGGCGCATGAACTGGCTAAAACAACAAACAAGCATGCAGCACCACACAAATGGCGGGCTGCCAAGGAGTATCTTTTCATTTATGATGATAATTTGAAACGTAAATTTAAGTAAAATGCAGGGTGTTTACAACGCAAATGCTCATCAGATACGCCGTTTTAAAGTAAGGATTACCTTATCAAGCTTTTTATCATGATAAACATCAAGCAAAAGGCTCCTGTCGTTTTTTGATTTAAACAGGTCATCAATTTCTTCGAGCGTCATTTTTGATACCGGTTTAAAATTGATGGTTACTATCTCATCGTCCCTTTCCAGGCCAATCTCATCGCCGGCCGAGCCGGGCTCGACACGGTTAATAATTATGCGATCAAAATTATCACCAGCCGCATAATATTCAAGCCCACTCATATCGTGCTCAAAGGGTTCACGATACTTTGAACCTGGTTTTAAATACATGGTATTGTGCGCATAATCTAATATTACAGAAAAGCGCTTTAATATGCCGATACCCAGGTTGCCATCCCGCCTAACGGATAGCTCACTTTGGTTATTGCCAGCGTCGGGAAAGGAGGCTATAACCTGCTTGATTTTAAATTTACCTATTTCAAGCGCCTCCAGGCGCCCTATATAACCATTAATTGGCCCGTTTAAACCAATGCCCAGGTTTGCCGAAGCAATAAATTTTTGAGGCAGGCCATAGCGCGGTATGATATTTTCGAGCGAGACCGGATGCCCTGCACCGAGGTCAATAATCAGCTTGCTTCTTATGTTTTCGCCAGTCTGTAAGGTTATCCAGGCCTCAACGTAAGGTTTCCTGTCTTCAATAGTAATGGGTATGTGCACACCTTTTCTAAATACTTTTAGGTCCTTTGGCCGCCAAACTGTTAAAGTGCTGTCCTGAACGTTAATTTTAACCGCCAGGTTGTTAAAAAACTCGTACCCAAGCAAGCCATGTATAGGCATTCCGGCATAGCCCGATAAACTAAAAAGATCTTTTTTGAGGATAGCCGCGGCCACATCATAACTTACCAGCCCAGGTATTTCAACATCCAAAGGCGATGTAACGTAGGCTTCGGCGTCCTCCCCCTCGCCAAGTCCAGGTATTTTTAAGGTACGCTTGTTAGGAATCGGGATAGAGTCGGCCAATTTAGGATCAGTTATGATCATAAGCCCAACCCCGGTATCTAATATAAAATTATAAGGCCCCTTATGATTAATGCTTAACTTTATTACCATGAGGCTGCGTACCAGGTGAAATGGTATGGTGATCTTTTTTTTATGATATTCAAGATCGAAGTACTGTGCCTGGGCCGATAAAAAGCAAAACGAAAGCGAACACGCCAGCCATAATGCCCGGAATAGCTTTAATTTATGAAATAACGTAAGTAACAAGTTGGTATATTAATCGGTGTATTAAATTTACAACAATAATTGGTTAAATAGAATAAATTTATGCTAAGAACAACTTTTGTATTTCTGTTAATGATATGTGGTTTATTATTGTTTAATGATACCCTTTATGGCCGGTCAATAAAAAAACGGAAGATAAAAAAGCTGTTTAAGCACTCGCAGATAGTAAATGATCATTTTACAGGTTTTGCTTTATATGACCTGGATGATAAAAAAATGATATATGAATTAAATGCCGATAAATATTTTATTCCGGCATCAAATACCAAGCTGTTTACTTTTTATACCTGTCTTAAAATGCTGGGCGATTCTATCCCGGCCCTTCGGTATGAACTGCGCAACGATTCGCTGGTTTTCTGGGGTACGGGCGATCCTTCATTTTTACATAGCGACCTTAAAGGCGTGAATGGCTTAAATTTTTTGCAACACAGTGATAAAAAGCTTTATTATTCGGCAACGGGTTATGACAATGATTTTTATGGGGCCGGATGGGCCTGGGATGATTATAATGACTATTACCAGGCCGAAATAACTGCCATGCCGATAGAAGATAATGTAGCCCTGCTATATGCCGACAGCGACGGCAACCTGCAGGTTAAACCATCATACCTTAAACGATTTTTAAACAGCGATGTCAGTTATCATCCATATAAATTTATGGTTAAGCGCGATTTTTCAGGTAATAACTTTGTTTATCCTGTAATGCCGGTTCCTCCAAACTTTAGGCAGGAAATTCCGTGGAAAACAAGTCCGGAATTAACATTGGCATTACTGCGTGATACCCTGAAGAAACCAGTGTGGCTCGTAAACCTGCCGTTAAGCAGCAACGCGAAAACCATTTATAATACCAATGCCGATTCGGTTTACAGACGAATGCTGCAGCCCAGCGATAATTTTATTGCAGAGCAACTGCTGCTGGCCTGTTCATCAGTAAAATTTAATACGCTCAACACCAGCTCGGTGATCAGCTATTCAAAAGAGCATTTTTTAAATGACCTGCCCGATGCCCCACAATGGGTTGATGGCTCGGGGCTTTCGCGGCAAAACCTGTTTACACCGCGCAGTATCATCGCGTTGTTAGGTAAAATTGAGGACGAGGTAAAGGACGAGCAGCTTTTACATAGTATGATGCCGGCGGGCGGCGCAACCGGCACTATCCGTAATGCCTATAAAACGGATAACGGTCAGGTATTTATCTGGGCAAAAACAGGATCGTTATCAAACAATTATAACCAGAGCGGCTACCTGGTTACCCGGAAAGGTAAACGGCTGGCATTCT
Source organism: Mucilaginibacter sp. P4_E8 (assembly GCF_056401495.1). NCBI lineage: Bacteria > Pseudomonadati > Bacteroidota > Sphingobacteriia > Sphingobacteriales > Sphingobacteriaceae > Mucilaginibacter > Mucilaginibacter sp. P4_E8. The sequence continues at coordinate 445 of NZ_JBFUJG010000021.1, read as the reverse complement.
CGTTCATGAACAATAATTTTACCCGGCCCGTTAAAGAGATCAGAGATGAAATGGTAAGGATCATGACTTATATTCATGAGGAGTTTTAAGAGCCCGCTCTAAATCTCCCCCGCAGGGTGAGACTTCGCCAATGTTGGTGTTGTCACCAACATTATATTCCTTCGTTTGGTAAGATGTTGTTGGTGTTGTCACTATAGGTGTTCGGAAGAAATAAAAAGAAAGCTTGGGCCTAGTGCGATTCCTTCCTTGGGGAAGGTGGAGGTAGGGGTTTATTGAACATTACAGGTTTAATCGCACGTATAAACCCCTCCCTGCCATTTCACAATCCACGGCACCCCTCCCAAGGGAGGGTTTTAAGTAACTCGAATATTAAAATGACAATCAAAAGTCTCCCCTTCCGGGGGAGATTATTCACTTTATTACATTTTTCGCCGTTGTTGGTGTT
>NZ_JBFUJG010000020.1:0-71370 GCF_056401495.1 Mucilaginibacter sp. P4_E8 | reverse complement strand
AACAAAGGTGGCAGCTATTTTGGTGATCGTACTCTTTATCGCCACTAACATTGTAGCCATGCGCAATAGCTTTGGTCATTTCAGAGGCAAAAATCACTGGCATCAATGCGATACTGCTTACAAGCAGGAAAAGCACCCTTAACAAGCGTAACTTCTTCATAACAAGTTAATACAGGGTATTGTTAGTGCTTTGGTACTAACAAACCCTTTTTGCTTTTTAAATATGTTGAAAAAGTAGTAAAACAAGTGCCGCTCTACTAATTATTTAACGATATAATATACCATAAGTAACCGGTATCCGGATATTAGATTTTAGCTAATGCCTGTTGCAGATCATTTATTAAATATTGGGGATCTTCTAAACCAACATACATCCTGATGAGCTGGTGACGTTCATCCGTTAATATATATTGATGCTCGGTAATTGACGCGATGGATGGGAGCACTAAACTTTCATGCCCTCCCCAGGAAACTGCCAGTAATATATGCTGCAAGTGATTGCAAAAAGCCTCAATTTTTTTGAACGAAGTATTTTTTAAGGTAAAACTAAATAATCCGCCGCAGCCCTGCATTTGTTCATGGGCCAGTTCTGTCTGTTTAAAGTCCTTGCTAAAGGGCCATATTACCTGTTGTACTGCTTCCTGGTCATTTAGCCATTGGGTAATAACTTTTGTGCTTTCAAAACTACGTTGCAGGCGCAATGGCAGCGTTCTTAGTCCCCTTAGTAGCAGCCATGCAGAATGTGGCGAAATTGCGGGGCCCAGGTTCATAAATTCGTGGTCAAATATCTGCCTGATCAATTCCTTACTGCCTGTAAGCACACCGGCCACTACATCTGAATGTCCGCCTATATATTTTGTGGCCGATTGTGCAACCAGATCAATACCCATACTTATGGGTTGCTGATATATAGGGCTGCAATAACTATTATCAATCATTGTCATGATGCCCCGCGATCTGGCAAAAGCTGCAACCCTTTTTATATCCTGTAATTCATAGCTAAAAGTATTGGGGCTTTCCAGGTATATCAACCGCGTTTGGGGCTTAACCGCGTTTTCAAAGTTGTTAAAGTCAGTTCCGTCAATAAAGGTGGTGGTTATACCAAATTTGGGCAAAAACTCCTTGAAAAGTTTTATGGTCCAGCTGTATGGATTTTCAACCGCAATAATATGATCTCCCGTTTGTAGTAATGATAGCAGGGGGACACTAATAGCCCCTATTCCGCTGCTAAATACTAAAGCATCCCCGGCTCCATCCAGTGCCGCCAGTTTTTTCCTTAATATACTAAGCGTTGGGTTTTGCCCCCTCGAATACAAATTGGTGTCAAATTCATCGGCCATGGCCTGTCTGAGATCTGTTACCGTATTAAAGGTAAAGTTACTTGATTGTATAATAGGGGGCGAAACTGCATTAAAATAGTTTTCTCTTTCTTCTCCCAGTTCATTTAATATAAATGAAAGTTCCATAATTAAGGTGTTGAGATTGGTTTTTGGCTGTTTTTAGTTACAAAATATATGATAAGGCCAGCAACAAATGCACAAAGGCATATCAGCGCAGCCAAAGGGTTTTCAATAAAAATACTTATAGTAACAAACCAGTAAGTAGCAATAAAAATAATGGGGATAAGGGGGTACCACTTTATGGTATAAATGCCGGTTCCGTCAAGGTGTTTGGTTTTTTTTCTTAAAATAAAAATAGTAACGGCGGCTGTAGAGAGGCCAACGGTGTCAAAAAACATAACATAGCTCAGCATTTTCTGAAACGAGCTCACGAAAAATAATATAATAAGTACAGCAGCTACAAAAAAACTTAAGCCAAACTCCTGTACCTGGGTTTGTTGGTTAACATGACTAAATTTTTTCGGTAATATCCCATCTTCGGCCATGGCATAATAAACCCTTGGGTTGGCCATAATATTTACATTGATAAAGGCCAGTACCGATACAAACATTAATAATGAGATTATTTTATAGCCAACTGCGCCAAAAATGGCACCGGCCAGCGTGGCTGCCAGGGCAGTTTTATGCTGTAACCCGTTAATACCCAAAACAGAATAATAAGCAAAGTTGATTAACAGGTATAGGCATATAACTGTAATCATCCCCGCAAAAATAGCTTTAGGGATATTAACCTTCGCATTAATGATATCGCCTCCAAAATTTATAGTTTGCTGGTAGCCCCCGTAAGTGAAAAATACAGCTACCAAACTTATTCCGAACGCACTCACGCTGTAATTATTATCATTAGCCTGTTCAATGATTCTATAAGCTCCTAATGTATCATGGCTTTTAAAAACAGCGGTGCAAAGAATAAGGATCATGCTTATTTTAAATATAGTAAGCACGTTTTGCGTTCTTGCACTCATTTTAATACCCAAAAAGTTAATAATATATAATATAAGTACCGATGTTATGGTCATGATTTTAATGCCCACATCATTTTGAAGGTTTGCAGGCATTATTATAGGATTAATATATTGGGCACCTATTAGCGCCACTGCCGCTACTGATGCTGCATTACTGATCACTAATATCCAGTTGATCATAAAAGCAAACGCGGGATGAAAGCAATGCGAAAAAACCTTATAAAAACCTCCTGTGGTTGGATAGCGGGCGCCGATCTCGGCAAAGGTAAGCGCACCGCATAAACTTACAGCTCCGCCAAAAAACCAGGCACCAAAATATAAATAAGGATTACTGGAACTGGTGGCTACTTCACCTGGGGTTGCAAAAATACCCATACCTATCACCAGACTAATAACGATCATGGAAAGATCAAAACGGTTAAGCTTGGGCGTAATGCTCATATTAGTTATAGGGGATCAAATGTTTAATGTTAAGGGGCCGTTAATGACATCGGAAATTTAAACATATTTTTAATTAAATTCTTTTTAGTAAAAGGGTTTACCAATTTTAGAACCGAACAAGAAATTGCTTTAAAGCATTATATTAAAACTATATATGATATGGTGGGGTTGTAACATTATTATTAATTATTAATATGTAATAGAGCTCTGCGTACATTGCAAATGTTAATTAATGTTAATAGTGCTTAATGTTAAGATATTAAATACCCATTGCTTTGTAATAAATTTATATTTTTGACTATGACTAATAAGTACATTTTATTGTCTTTATATCCAGATATATAAACCTGAAAATCACGACCCATATATAATGATAAATAAAAAAATATCCATAAAGGATATAGCAAAACTTACCAATACCTCTATAACTACGGTTTCCTTTGTTTTAAACGGTAAGGGTCGTATCAGTAAAGAGATATCAAAAAAAATACTGGACGTAGCCGCCAAAAACGGATATGAGCCAAATCGTATGGCCGTTGGCTTGCGCACAGGTGTTTCAAAAGTTATCGGGCTAATTGTAGAAAGCATTGGAGGTCCATTTTTTGGAGCAATGGCCAGGGTTATAGAGGAGGAGGCAGAAAAGGAGGGGTACAGGATCATATATTGCAGTACTAATAATAATATCCAGAAGGGGAAAGATGTGATCAGGATGCTTTCGCAGCAATTGGTTGATGGTTATATTGTTACTCCCATGAAAGGTTTAGAAAAAGAGATACAGAACCTGATAGCCAATGAAAAACCCGTAGTATTGATTGATGGCTATTTTCAGGGATTAGATATTCCGCATGTGCTGGTTGACAATTATGGCAGCGCTTATAATGCGGTTGAACATCTTGTTAAGGCCGGATATCAAAAAATAGGCCTTGTAACTGCCGATCTTGACCTTGTTCAGTTGGAAGACCGTATGTTGGGGTATAAAGAGGCTTTAAAGGCCAATGGTATAAAGGACGATAAAAAGTTGATCTTTAAACTGCCTTTCGATATAGATAAAGATGAAGCAGTGAATGCCGTAAAAACCTTTATTGCTCAGCATAAAAAAATGGATGCTGTTTTTTTTACTACCAACTACCTGGGCACAATGGGCTTGCAAAGTATCAAAGAACTTGAACTAAACATCCCGGGAAACCTGGCTGTGGTTAGTTTTGATGATAATGAGGTATTCAGTTTATACCCGCCTGGAATTACAACCATTCAGCAGCCCACCTACGAGATAGCAAAGTCGGCAATTGACCTTTTATTGTCCCAAATGAGTCCCGATAAGTACGATATATCAAAAATTAAACTACAAATTCCGTCAAAGTTGATTGAACGGGGGTCAGTCATGAAAAAAAAGATTGATCAAAAGGTGATTTAAACCGTGTAAAGCATTTGCTTCCTAAAATATTGAGTATCCCATATTAAAAAAGAAAAAAAATGTGTTTATTTGGTAAAACGTTTTATCAAATAAACACATGCAGTAAATTACTGATCTGTTTGGGCTGTTAACATGATTTTTAAATGCCATAACTTATATATTTAACAATTATTTATTCAATGAAAAAAGTATTTCTTTTAAGCGTCTTGATTGCTCTTGTTTTTACTGAAAACACTCATGCCCAATCTTCCGAGGTTTTTAATAAAAAAGGATATAAACTTACCTTCGAAAACCAGGATGCTACATTTAGCAAGGACCTTAAAGATAAACTGGTTGAAACTTTCTATGAGGTTTATCCTAAATTAGCTAAGGCATACAATAAAAAGACCTCCAAAAATGTAACCTTTGTTATTGATACGGCTTATGATGGCGTAGCTGCAACAGACAATGGCAGGGTTGTTTTTAGCTCAAAGTACATGGCCAAACACCCGCATGATATTGATGTGGTTACTCATGAGGTAATGCACATAGTACAGGATTATGGTCAGAGCAACGGACCCGGATGGTTAACCGAGGGCATTGCTGATTATGCACGGTATAAATTCGGGGTAGATAATGCAGGAGCAAAATGGACGCTGCCTGCTTTTAAAACCAACCAGAACTATGAAAACAGCTACCGCATTACCGCCCGCTTTTTGGTTTGGATTGAAAAAGGAATAAAGCCCGGTTTAGTAAAAGATTTGGACAGTCAATTACGTGACCATACCTTTACTGATAATAGCTGGAAAAGCGAAACGGGAAAAACATTGGATGAACTTTGGGCGGCTTATGCAGCTAATCCAACTATTTAAGCGTAACCAATTCTATAAATTATATTATGAAATTTAACAACGGTATAAAAGTCATTTGCATTGTTTTGTTTTGCAGCCTGTCTGTTATATTAAAGGCACAAAGTAATAAACCGGTAAAAGACCTGGCACAGTTGCAGCAGGAATTTGTCGACCTGCGTTTCGGTATGTTTATCCATTTCAACATCCCTACCTATCTGGATCAGGATTGGGCTGATCCGGAAGCGTCGCCTGCTATTTTTAATCCAACTAAACTCAACTGCGATCAATGGGCAAAGGCTGCCAAATCTGCCCACATGACTTATGGCTGTATAACTACCAAGCACCATAGCGGGTTTTGTATCTGGGATACCAAAACCACCGATTATAATGTGATGAACAGCCCCCTGAAAAGGGATGTGGTTAAGGAATATGCTGATGCTTTCAGGGCCAACGGATTAAAAGTGTTTTTATATTATTCTATACTTGATACCCACCACAGGTTAAGGCCCAACGCTATAACACACAAGCATATTGATATGATCAAGGCGCAAATTACCGAGTTGCTCACCAAATATGGCGATATAGGTGCGCTGATCATTGATGGCTGGGATGCACCGTGGTCAAGAATTTCATATGATGATGTTCCGTTCGAAGAAATTTATCGTCTTGTAAAATCATTACAGCCAAATTGTTTATTAATGGACCTAAATGGCGCCAAGTATCCGGCAGAGGGGATGTTTTATACCGATATTAAAACTTATGAGCAGGGTGCAGGTCAGCATATCTCAAAAGAAAATAACAATATGCCGGCACTTTCCTGCTATCCGCTGCAAAAGCACTGGTTCTGGAATTTGTCTGATCCTACCGATGCGGTAAAAGATCCTGTTAAGCTGGTAAATGACAACATCATTCCGTTTAATAACGTTGATTGTAATTTCATTTTAAATGTTGCCCCTAACCGCGATGGTCTTATAGATGATAACGCGTTAGCAGCCCTGAAAAAGATAGGCGAACTGTGGAAAAATGAAGGCCCGGTAGCTAAGCTACCCAAACTGGATGCACCCATTATTTCACATAACCTGGCTAAAAACCAGTTTTCTAACTCCAGCTGGAGCGATGACTCCAATATTATGGACTTTGCCAATGATGACGATTTTCGCTCCTCATGGATCTCTAATCCAACAGTGAAGAAACCCTGGTATGAGATCACTTTTGGCCGTGATCAGGGTTTTAACACTATTGCCATTACAGAAGAAAAACCAAACATTGCCAAATTGCATATCGAGTATTCAGAAAACGGAACCTGGAAACCATTGTTTTCGGGTGAGAATAAAGGCAGAGTAAAGATCTTCCGTTTTGACCGTGTTTGGGGAAGTAAAGTAAGAGTGTTTGTAGATGCATCTGACCACCAGGTTTCTATTGCCGAAGTGGGTGTTTATAATGAAAGAAGATAATAACCCATCAGGAAATTAAGGCCTGATGTGAATGTAATAATGAAACCCTCATGAACGGGTATTTTGTAAACGTTCATGAGGGTTTTATCCCCGTTTAAATTAATTATGTACTAATGAAAATAATTTTTAGCGCTTTTTTAGTCGTACTGTCGGTTTACACTTATGCGCAACAGGCCCAAAAGAGTAATAGCCCTGTAGACTATATTAACCCATTAATGGGTACCGCGTCAAAGCCTGATCTTTCAAACGGGAATACCTACCCGGCAATTGCGCTGCCTTGGGGCATGAACACCTGGACGCCGCAAACAGGTAAAATGGGTGATGGATGGCAATACACTTATGATGCCGATAAGATCCGCGGGTTTAAACAAACTCACCAGCCAAGTCCCTGGATGAATGATTATGGACAGTTTGTAATTATGCCGGTAACAGGTCATCTCCGTTTTGATCAGGATGAACGGGCCAGTTGGTTTTCGCACAAGTCTGAAACCGCTAAGCCATATTATTACAGTGTTTTTCTGGCCGATGCTGATGTAACTACAGAAATTACCCCAACTGAAAGGGCCGCGCAGTTCAGGTTCACTTTCCCAAAATCAGATAGTTCATTTATTGTGGTTGATGCTTTTAATAAAGCATCTTATATAAAAATACTACCTAAAGAGGGAAAGATCATTGGCTACAGCACCCGTTACAGCCGTGGTAAAATGACCAACTTTAAAAATTATTTTGTTATTTATATTGATAAGCCTTTTACCCTGGCTAAGGCCTGGCATGATAAGACCATTGCCCCCGATTCGCTGGAGATAACCAGCGCCCACTCTGGTGCTGTAATTGGTTTTAAAACTTCAAAAGGCGAGAAGGTACATTTAAAAGTAGCATCATCATTCATCAGTTTTGATCAGGCCGAACTTAACCTGAAACGCGAGCTGGGTAATGATAACTTTGATGTAACCTGCCAAAAAGCCAAAGCCGTTTGGAATAAAACATTAAGCCGCATCAATGTGGAAGGTGGCACCATCGATCAAACACGCACCTTTTATTCTTGTATGTACCGGACGCTGTTTTTCCCTAATAAACTGTATGAGCTCAATGCACAAAATCAAATAGTGCATTACAGTCCTTACAATGGTAAAATAGTGCCGGGTTATTTATTTGGCGGCACTGGTTTTTGGGATACTTTCAGAGCGCTTTATCCATTTTTGAACCTGGTATATCCATCCATCAATAAAGAAATGCAGGAAGGTTTGATCAATGACTATAAAGAAGGCGGCTGGTTGCCCGAGTGGTCAAGTCCTGGATATGCAGACATTATGGTGGGTAATAATTCCGCATCGGTTGTTGCCGAGGCTTATTTAAAAGGCCTCCGCGGTTATGATATCAATACCTTATACGATGCCCTGGTGCACGGTGCAAATAATGAAGGGCCCATATCAGCCACAGGCCGTTATGGTGTTAAATATTATAATGAATTAGGCTATGTTCCATACGATGTAAAAATTGATGAGAACGCGGCCCGCACCCTTGAGTATGCCTATGATGATTTTGCAATTTACCAACTGGGTAAAGCTTTAGGCAAACCACAATCAGAAATAGAGGTATACAAAAAGCGCAGCCAAAATTATCGCAACCTTTTTGATCCATCAAGCGGGTTAATGCGCGGCAAAAACAAGGATGGTAGCTTTCAATCTCCATTTAACCCCTTTAAGTGGGGCGATGCCTTTACCGAAGGCAACAGCTGGCATTACAGCTGGAGCGTATTCCATGACGTGCAAGGTCTTATAAACCTGATGGGCGGGAAACAAAAGTTTGTTACCAAGCTTGATTCGGTATTTACCCTTCCGCCAGTATTTGACGATAGCTACTATGGAGATGTGATCCACGAGATCCGTGAAATGCAGATAGCAAATATGGGCCAATATGCGCACGGCAATCAGCCAATACAACACATGATATACCTGTATAATTACGCCGGCGAACCCTGGAAAACACAGTACTGGGCTCGCGAAACCATGAACCGCATGTACAAAGCCACACCCGATGGTTATTGCGGCGATGAAGATAACGGACAAACATCTGCCTGGTACGTATTTTCGGCAATGGGCTTTTACCCGGTAACCCCCGCCAGCGATCAGTACGTTTTGGGCGCGCCTTTGTTTAAAAAAATAACATTAAACCTCGAGAACGGTAACAAAGTTATTGTAAATGCCCCTGCCAACAGTGATCAAAACCGATACATTCATACATTTGAGCTAAATGGTAAAACGTATAGCCCAAACTGGTTAAGCCACCAGGCATTAATGAAGGGAGCCGTGATCAATGTGGGTATGACTGCAACACCTAATAAAACACGCGGTACCCAGGACAAAGATTTTCCATTTTCCTTATCAGGGAAAAACTAACTATATAACATGAAACAACTATTCACTGCCTTTTTATTATGTGCTGCTGTAGGGGGAAGTGCGCAAATCCGCCCTGCAGAAAATCTTGTACAATACGTAAATCCTATTATTGGCACCCAGCGAATGGGCCATACCTATCCTGGTGCAACCGTACCTTTTGGCATGGTGCAACTAAGCCCTGAAACCGATACAGCAGGCTACGAACTAAATGGCAAATATAACCCCGATGTATATAAATATTGTGCCGGTTACCAGTACGATGATAAAACCATAGTGGGCTTTAGTCATACCCATTTTAGCGGTACCGGTCACTCAGACCTGGGCGACTTTTTAATTATGCCAACTGTGGGCGCTTTAAAATTAAACCCCGGCACGGCAGATAAACCAGGCAGCGGTTACCGCTCAGCTTTCTCACACCAGAACGAGGTTAGCCAGGCTAATTACTATAAAGTAAAGCTTGATGCAAGCAATATCATTGCCGAAATGACCACCAGTACCCGTGTGGGTTTCCATCAGTACACTTTCCCTAAATCAGACCAATCACATATCATATTGGATCTGATGGCAGGCATTTATAACTATCCTGATAAAAACGTTTGGACTTACTTGCGTGTAATTAATGATTCAACAGTAATAGGCTACCGTCAAACCAATGGCTGGGCACGCAACCGTACGCTGTATTTTGCCATGAGTTTCTCCAAGCCATTTTATCAGCATGGTTACAAAAAATATGATAAACGCGAGGTGTACGGTGGTTTCTGGGGCAAGTTCAATCAAACCAAAAACTTCCCTGAAATAGCCGGTCGCCAGATCAGGAGCTACTTTGATTTTAAAACTGAAGAGGGAGAGAAGATCAAGATCAAGTTTGCTTTATCACCGGTTAGTATGGATGGCGCGCTGAATAATATGCGTACCGAAATACCAGGCTGGGACTTTGATAAAGTAAAGAACGATGGTCAGCAGCAATGGGAAAACGAACTGCATAAAATAGTGATACAAGGCAGCAAGGAAACAAAGGAAAACTTTTATACTTCCATGTACCATGCCATGATCAACCCGACCATTTACATGGATGCTGATGGGCAATATAAAGGGCTTGACCAAAATGTGCATAAAGCCGATGGCTTTACAAATTATACCACCTTCTCTATGTGGGATACTTACCGTGCCCTGCATCCGCTGTTTAATATTATTGATCCTAAGCGGAATGCGGATATGGTACAATCCATGCTGGTGCATTTTGATCAGAGCCCCGAAAAAATGCTGCCAATATGGTCAAACTCAGGTAATGAGAATTGGTGTATGAGCGGTTACCACAGCGTAGTAGTACTGGCCGATGCCGTGGTAAAAGGTAATGCCCCATTTGATGCCAATAAAGCACTCGACGCCTGTGTAGCCACTGCCCGTCACCGCGATTATGAAGGCATAGGATCATATATTGATCTGGGTTACATTCCTGATGAAAAAAGTGGTGTATCCGTATCATCAACACTGGAGTATGCTTTTGACGATTGGGCTATAGCACAAATGGCTAAAAAACTGAACCGTAATGATATTTATGAGGAGTTCATCAAACGTTCACAGAACTATAAGAACGTGTATGATGCCAAAGCCGGCTTTATGCGCCCCAAACTGGCCGACGGAGCCTTTCGCCAAAAGTTTGATCCGTTGAGTACCATTAACGAGGGATTTATTGAAGGTAACTCCTGGAACTATACCCTGTTTGCACCGCAGGACCCAGAAGGACTTATTAAACTGATGGGCGGCAACAAGCGTTTTGTGGGATACCTCGATTCGTTGTTCACGATGAACCTGCCTGATAAGTATTTTGCCGAAACAGAGGATATCACCCGCGATGGCATCATTGGTAACTATGTGCATGGGAATGAACCATCGCACCACGTAGCCTACTTGTATAACTGGACCGATAAACCCTGGAAAACACAGGAGCGCATCCGCATGATATTGCCCCGCATGTACAAACCAACGCCTGATGGCCTGGGTGGTAATGACGATACCGGGCAAATGAGTGCCTGGTATATATTCAGTTCATTAGGGTTTTACCCGGTTGCCCCTGGTTCTGACCAGTATTCAACCGGCAGTCCGGCGGTTAACGGCGCAGTGATCAATCTGGATAATGGTAAAACCTTTACTATCAATGTTAAAAACCAAAGCCCTAAAAATGTTTACGTGCAGAAAATGGTGCTGAACGGAAAAACACTAAATAGTTTATTCATCAGCCATGCCGATATCATAAACGGCGGCGAGATCACTTTTTATATGGGATCAAAGCACAAGTAGAACCGCTGATTTGGGATGATTACGTTGATTTCGTTGAGATTGATTTAAACGATACACCCGAACATGACAAGCTTAAGGCTTGTTGCGTTCGGGTGTTCGCTTTTGTATACATCCACCACGTCATTGCGAGGTACGAAGCAATCTCTATGCTATACAGAGAGAATAGAAAGGTTTAATCTGGCATGATTGATCTGCCTGTGTAGAGATTGCTTCGTGCCTCGCAATGACGCGCGTAGGGATCAACGGTTCAGACCTTATTGCTCAATCCTCACACTCATCACCCCTTTAACCGGAATAATAAAATGATCATTTAATGTCTTCAGCTTATCTTCCAACAAATTACTTTCCCATATCTTAATTGATGAGACATTGTTTGGCGTAATGCTTATCTCGCTATCACTATCCCCGCAGCTTACCAGTTGGGCAATTACACCTTTACCATCATCGGTTGGTTTTATAGCTTCTACATAAACATTGTCGCCATTGATCTTAAAGAACAAGCCCTTTTCAGGCTCACCAGAAGCAGCCGCAGCTACGAGAGGTTGATGATTATTAAGTCCGGTTTGGTTAGCTTTAAAGCTGTCGAAAGCGCTATCATGCGCCTGTATAAAGTAATGGAAAGTAGCGGGACCTTCCTGATCGGCCCTAAAATTGGTATGCCACAGGTTATTCATTACCCATGAATAAATATTTGACGATTGCGGCGTGAACGATAACCATTGCGGCGAATGGTGCAGCCCGCCCAGCAAATTGGCGGTAGTAATACTACCGATCTCGAACAATGGCGCATCCGGGCTCGACCAGGTGATACCATATGAAGCGTTTGATATATCAACCCAACGCTGCATAGTGTACCAGTTATGGTTGGAGTATGGGAGCTGGTCGGCCTCTGCACGCGCACTGCCCCATGGGATGCTGTAGCGAACCTGTGCCTCCGGAATATTAAATGGAAATGCAAAGTGCACGCTTTCTTTCCGTCTGATGGCAGTTTTATCTATAGTATTGATCAGTTCTACTTTATCCATGCCGCTGATCAATCTTATTTCGCGGGTTAAGCCTTTGCTGCCCGGAGCATCAGATTTAACCAGCAAGCTTACCACCAGCGGGCCTTTTTCCTTAATGCTGATGCTGGCGTTTGAGCTGGTAACCAGGTTTTTCAATGAGTCGCCCGGCATGTATATATATTGGTTAAGCCCTGCAGAGTCAGCCGAAACATAGTTACGAGTAGCAGAAGTGGCTTTGGTTAGTTTTATAATGTTACCTGTTTTGGCATCAACACCTACAGTATAAACACTATTTGTTAAACTATTTGCGGTTACTTTGGCCGCGCCTTTTGCATATGCTTTACCGGCATTAACGGTATAAGTGTTTTTGCCCATTGCGGGTACGGCATCAGCAACAAAAACCAGTTCGCCGGTACTTAAACGCTGGGATGGGATCTTTTTTCCGGCGACATCTTTAACCTGATCGCCTGCTTTACTTAGTGCCGCGGATACATATACCACATCGGTGCGCGGCCAGGAAGTGGTGTTATAAACGTCAATAGTATTTGCTTTAGCAGCTGCTGACTTTAATGCCTGCGACATTAAAGAATCAACTTGTTTTTCGGCACGAAATACATACCCTTGTTTTACAGCCCATTGGCTTTTTACTTTGGGATCATCGGGTTTACCAACGCTGTTATAAGCACCCCAGGTATGCTCGTTGTATAATAATAAGTTTTTCCATGTATCATCAAAAGCTGCAACAGGGTAAGCTGGTTTATTGCGGATGGCCCAAATGGCGCCGGTTTGCTTTAACCTGTCGGATGTACTGCGGCTTAAAGCGGTTTCTTTGGCTGCCGATGAAACACCATCGGTCCAGTACTCGGTATAATCGCCGGTGAAGCTGGGAATATCATTCTTGTATTTATCTTCCAGATCAGTAAAAAACTGTTTTACCGAAGTAATGATCAGTTTTGGTGAAGCATAACGCTCGTTCCAGGCTTTAACCGCATCTGGTAGTTCGGGGTCAATAGGAGCATTATCGCTCATGGCCCAGGTAAGGATAGACATGTTATATGGAAAATTGTTTTGTTCCAAATCGCCGAGGTATTGAAATAGATATGGGTTCAGGAAATTTTCTGTCGGGCGACCGGTATAATACGGCTTGGGTTCATCAATGGTGAAAAAGTTAGGTATTTTGGCTCCTTTTAACTTATAACCGATAGAGTAGGGCTGGCATTGCCAAAACAATAATTTTTGCTTGCCCGATGGCGACACCCAGTAAAAAGGTTTATCCTGCCATTTGGCTAAATTTCCGATACGGTCTGACGCGTTTGGTCCCGATAAAAAGTAGTGGATACCCGTTTGCCCGGCTTGTGCCGCTAAACCCCATGATGCCCCCGGCACATCACCCTGAAACATAGTATGGATTTCAATACCCTGCTCTTTGGCCAGTTTTTGCGATTTGGAGAACATTTGCATCAGTTGTCTTGAATCTGTCATGCTGGTATTGATATTGCCATAAGCGCCATCCAAATTGATCCAGCCTTTTTTTACAGCATTCCAAAACCTGACCTTTTTTTCGTCGCTGGCCAATTTCAGGTAATTATCAACCACCCATATGGCTTCGGTGGTCCATTTAAAGCGGGCCTCTGCAGGATAGTTTTGTGTTTTTTCGGCCAGATCAATGGATTCATCAATGTTATCCATGTGCAGTTTGAGCACTTTGTCCTGCGTGTTGGTATAACCAATATCCACATGCGAATGTGGCAGCACATAAACAGTCCAATCGGCACGGGCGGGCTCTACAATACAGCGGGCCACATAAGTTTGGCCGCCTGCTTTTAAAATCACGGTTGCTTGTGTAGCTATTTTTACAGCCGGGCCAGGTAGGGCTACTTCAAAAACATCCAGGCCATCCGCACTGGCCGGAATAGTGATATTTTCAGTATGGTTATTGAATAATACAACTGCTGTGGCCTGGTTAAAGCTTTTACCATTTTTAAACAACAGCCTTGCCATGCGCCTGCTTTCGCCATTGTATTTTAAATAAGCAGTAGTAGGTTGCAAGGTTATGGAACTAAATGCCATCTTAGGTTTTTGAGCATAAGTGCTAATGGCGATTATGCCAGTAAAAAACAGGGTAGCTATAAAGCGCAGACTTTTAATGCAGTGGTTTTTCATCTGATCAGGTTTTCTAATAAAGTGTGGCCGTAGTTTTAATATGTTATAATGTACAAACATATATTTTTCTAATGGATTTTTCAAGCTGATCAAAAGAAAATTGATTGTAAGAAATTAGGCTTATTTGATGCTAATGGTGATGAATTGGATGTCGGCGAGATGACTCATCCGACCATCGCTACGCTTGGTCACCCTCTCTTCGCCTGCGGCGGAAGGAAGGCGTTTTTAAAATGAGGAGGCAATGAAAAGAAAAAGTCCGTTAAGATTAATCTAACGGACTTGTTTCTCGGTAATAAAATTGGATTAATTGAACAGCATTGCTGCATCAAATTCCTTTTTCTCCAATGATCCCGGCGCTGTCATTAAAATCCGGAGAGGAGTTTGCCTTGTACGGTACGAACCTGGTACCGGTATAGGAGCGTTATAAATGTATTTCACCTTAATTTTATGGAAGCCCTTTGCCAGTGGCAAAGCACTTTCGCTTTCGGTTATCTTTTCGCCATCAATAAATAATTGTGTATCGGTATAAGAAGACTGTGTAAAGTTATAGGCCCCATCGGCCGGAACATTTACGTAACCATCGAACACCATACCGAAGTGTGGATTATCCTTCTTAGGTGTTTCAGCATTTAGTTTATTAACTATTACAGAGTCTTTAGCGGTGGCAAAATCCAGCTGATCGGGTACGGTAAATTTACTTTTTACCATTTTACAGCTTAAGCCGGGTTTGTTTGCGTTATAATTTACCGCGGGCATTAACGCTCTGTTACACATCAGTGTGCGGGTGGCAATACTCCTGCGGCCCGATGGGGTGATCACCCTGGTTTTAAACTCTCTTTTTTCGTTAGCCGGAACATAGATGGTAATAGGCGACACATATTCCAGGTCGGTATCCAGCGGATCGCGGCCATTAAGCGTGTAGTAAATTTTAGCGCCCGGCACAACAGATTTTGGCGCGAAGGTAAACTTGTCGCCAAAAAACACGGTATCAATAATAGGTAAGGCAGTTGGTACGCGGTAGTTATAGTGTATAGCATCAAGTCTGGCAAAATGTTTAGCCAGCCGCACTTCCGAAAAGTTAGTATAGTCCTTGTTTTCTGGCTTGCTCCAGGCTACTTCTGATAGCGCGAACAGGCGAGGCAGTATCTGGTACTGTAGTTTGGCTACAGTTGGTACATATTCCGTCCACAGGTTGCCCTGGGTGCCTATTACGTATTGCTGCTCTTCGGGTGTCAGCTCTTTCGAAACCGGGTCATAGTTATAGGTTTCATCCAAAGCCGCGTACCTGCCAAATGATACCGGCTCCTGTGGCGAACCGCTTTGATAATGGTCAAAATAGTTACCGGTGGTTTGCGGGGTCATGATCACGTTATGCTTTTGACGTGCAGCGGCAATTCCGCCTTCTTCGCCCGTCCAGCTCATTACGGTGGCATTTGGTGCCAGACCGCCTTCCAGTATCTCGTCCCAGCCAATAATACTGCGACCTTTGGAGTTCAGGAATTTTTCTATCCGTTGTATAAAATAGCTTTGCAGTTCGTGCTCGTCTTTTAAACCTTTTTCCTTGATCAAAGCCTGGCAAAATGCCGATGCTTTCCAGGGTTCTTTATTGGCCTCATCGCCGCCTATGTGAATGAATTTGCTCGGGAAAAGCTCCATTACCTCGGTGAGTACATTCTCCAGAAAAGTAAATGTTTCTTCGGTAGGGCAGTATATGTTGTTTACCTCCCTTGCAGGTACTTTACTATCAGCAGGCAGTTCGCATTTTAATTCGGGATAAGCCCTTAACGCGGCCTCAGAGTGGGCCGGCATTTCAATTTCAGGGATAACATTAATATAACGGGCAGCAGCGAATTTCACCACATCCCTGATCTCATCCTGGGTATAATAACCGTCGTACGACAGGGAGTCGGGCCAGTCGCGGTTATTGCCAAACATGGTTTGCATGCGGTAAGCCCCAACCTGTGTTAGCTTAGGGTATTTTTTGATCTCGATGCGCCATCCCTGGCCATCCACCAAATGCCAGTGAAAGTTGTTTAGCTTATAAGCCGCCATGAGCTCAATAACTTTTTTAACCTGCGGCACGGTGAAAAAATGACGTGAAACGTCCAGCATCATGCCACGGTATCCAAATCTGGGTGAATCCTCAATAGTTATGCAGGATAGTTTTTCGGTGCCTGATGTTTCAACCGGGAACAGTTGCATAAAGGATTGAATACCGTAAAACAAGCCGGCACCCTTTCCAATAATGGTTATCCTGCGCGGGGTTATAGTTAATTTATAGCCTTCTTTTGGCAGTGTGGCTGCTCCTTTTGATGTAATTACAAGCCATGTGCCTTTATTTGATCTGATCCTGGAATTGTATTTTGATAGCTTGTTATTAAAGTGCCTGTTGTTTAACAGGAAATCTTTTAAAAAAGCAATGTTCCTGTCTTTAATATTATCTGCCTTGATCAGCGTTAACTGACTGAATACAAAGGTACCCGTAGCTTTGGTTATGGAAGCAGGGGCGGGGATAATACCCATATGCGGATCATCGACGGGTGTTTGTGCTTTAACCTGGAATGCAAATGCGAGGAAACAAGTGATAATTAACAGGGACTTTAATCGGGAGCTATAGTTTTGATTCATGATTAAGGAAAAGAAGATGAATAAACCGGATTGTTCCCTGCTAAAATACTTTATAATAATTTAACGTTCACAATAATGGTTTATGTAACAAATAATTGACAATAGAGGTTTGGTGAGTCGCCCCGATACGCCAATCAAAAAAATCTTGATTAACGCCTTCGGAATATGTAACTAAAGATTAACAAATGTTAATCTAAATTTAAAATACCTCGCTTGTGATATTGATTTATTTATCAATAACTTTATCATAACGAACCACCAATTAAAAACTATAAATTATGAACACACAAGAGGTAGCCGACAAATTGATACAGCTTTGTCGTGAAGGTAAAAATGTAGAAGCTATCAACGAGCTTTATGCAGATCATATAGTAAGTCATGAGCCTAAAGGCTCACCTATGGAATTTACAGAAGGTAAGGATGCTGTATTAGATAAAACAAACCAGTGGTATGCTATGGTTGAAGAGGTGCACAGCGGCTCTGTTTCAGATCCTATTGTAACCGGCGAATTTTTTACCTGTGCCATGGATATGGATGTGACCTATAAAGGAATGGGCAGAAGCATGATGAACGAGATATGCGTTTACCAGGTTAAAGACGGAAAAATTGTTTCTGAGCGGTTCCATTATGACATACCCCAGGCAAACTGATAAGTTGCACAAAATCTCCCCATTATAAACTTAAAAATCCCCGCGACGCCTGTCAGGGGATTTTTTTATTTGAATCTGGTATTCCGCTATTTTATTAGGTTTGGGCCAAGCCATTGCCCTGTAAGTTAAACAAGCCGATTGATATGCTGTTAAGGCATATTTATAAAACTAAAGCCGTTTTGTTATTGGCTAAAATGGAGAGGCGTAAGATAATATATACTTTTTTTATTTTTATAATATTTAATTAATTGATAATTAAATAAATATAGTCTATTTTTATAAGAATTTTAGTCGATCCCTTTCATTTTTATTAGCCGATAGCCCCTTATGATTTATGTTCCCATAGATATAAAATTCCGTGATGGATACGGAATTTTTAGTATACCTTTTCCTCCTTCAAAACAAAAATCCAACAAATTAATATTAGAATTTATAAATGCCCAGGCTTGTCTTAATTATCAACTTGAACTGCTTGATTTAATGGCTGAAATGAAAGCTGATGAATCACTTTCCAGTAATATTGGGTTGCAAAATAGGGTTAGATTTTGCGAAAATTTAATGTTGGAGTTAATCAGTTGTAAACTATCTGATTTTATAAATCATCAATAACCGAACGTTCCAGTTAAGAATTACACAATATTTAATCAATAGTTATTTTTTAGTTTTCTAATAAATAATATTAATTACCTTAGAAATATATACCTCACATATCACATATTAAATAATACAATACACATTTTTGGTTATGCTAACCTGGCATAAGTGATTTGCTTTTTTTTAATAATATTTAACTCAAATAACATTTGAGTTTTTCTAAAACTATTCCTGATCTGTTAAAGACTATTCTTGCTATTCCTGATCTATCTTTTTAGCCGATACTTAATTTTTAGCCTATATGATTAATGTCCCAATTGATTTTAAATTCCTCAGTGGGTTTAAATTTTTTAATGTGATCATGCCATTATCCAAGAAAAATGATGATAAATTATTTTTGAAGTTTACAGGTAAAGCAACCCTATTTGCTTACGAAAAGTTGTTAATCAACTTATTAAACGATATGCGGGTTGATAAAAAGCTCTCTGCGAGTATTTTAATGCAAAATAAAATCAAATTTTTAGAAGATTTAGTTATTGAACTTATCCGGTATAATGTTCGGGCGCGGAATGGTTAAATGATCTATAGCTTCAAAATTGACCGATTGACATATGATAGCTGTTAAGGATAAAAATGTGCTTTTAAAAGCCTTCGGGGTTAAACCTTTGAAGGCTTTTTTTATCATAGCTTTAGCTAAAAAAATACTTATGAAAAAACTGATTCTTTCGCTCATTTTAATAGCTGGTATGATTACACTGGTGTCTGCCCAAACCAGTTCACCAGTGCTTAACCGGTACAAGGATACCGTAACTTACCTTGGCCATAAAATTTATGTTAATATGGAAGTAAAATTGTTATATGGTTCAAAGCCGGATAAGGGTTTCGTATTTACTTATTCTAACCTGGTAATCAACCAACTATCTGCAGGTTATTCCAACGAGGTGGTGATCATTAAAGAGTTGAAAGAAATGAATGGTAAATGTTACGCCAGCGGAACATTCAAAACAGTTACCGGACTTTTAAACAGTAAAAATTGTTTGATCGATGTTCAGGGAGCTATTGATTGGAAAGAAATACAGGTTGAGTTATAGAACTTATCAATCGCCGGTGGTAACTGATTCATATTTACCGTCTTTCCAATAATAGGTTTGGGCTAAGCAGCAAGTTAACCCCGTTTTTACAAACTCCTGTTCTGTTTTATCAGTGCTTTTTAACATCTTTACACCTATAAAGTTTATATAATTCAGATTAACTTATGCAGCATTGGCTTGTAAAATCAGAACCCGTAAAGTATAGTTGGGAAAAGTTTAATAAAGATGGGCGTACCTTTTGGGATGGTGTGCGCAATTACCAGGCCCGCAATAATTTAAGGCTGATGAAAGAGGGCGACCTGGTACTGTTTTATCACAGTAATGATGGTAAAGCCGTGGTGGGTATTGCCAAAGTGGTAAAAGAGGCCTATCAGGATCCTACCACCAGCGATCCGAACTGGGTAGTGGTCGACCTGTCGCCGGTTGAAACCCTTAAAAACCCGGTAACATTAGAAGTAATCAAGGCTGATGAACAATTAAAAGATGTAGGCCTGGTTAGGCAGGGACGCTTATCAGTAATGGGTTTAAAACGCGAAGAATTTGACCGTATATTAGAATTAGGCAGTTAATGAGCACATTATCCTTTCCGCAAAATTTTAAATTAAAAAGCCTGTCTTTAATCAAGACAGGCTTAATTGTATCCGTGTTTTTTACTTCAGGTGCGGCAAAAGCACAGGATGCCTTTAAAGGATTAGAAAACTTATTTACCGTTCCTGAAAACTACGTGGTAAAGCATATAGCCACTGCGCCGGTAATTGATGGTGATATTGATGAGGCTATATGGCAACAGGCTAAATGGACAAGCGACTTTGTGGATATTGAGGGTGACCTGAAGCCTAAACCATCTATGCAAACCAACATCAAAATGCTTTGGGACGATAGCTGTTTGTATGTGGCCGCCCGGATATATGATCCGCAGGTGTGGGCCACGCTAAAAAAACATGATGATATAGTTTTCAGGGATAATGATTTTGAATTGTTTATTGATCCGGTAAATACTACCCATGGTTATTATGAAATTGAGGTTAATGCTATAAATACCATTTTTGATCTGTATTTAAATAAGCCTTACCGTAACCAGGGTGGTGCGGTACCAGGCTGGGATGCACATGGTTTGCGTACCGCGGTTAAAATACAGGGCACACTGAATAATCCTGCTGATACCGACAAAGGGTGGACGGTTGAAATGGCTATTCCGTTCAAATCTGTTAATCCCGGTTTTAAAGCTGCCATTCCGCAGCATGGTACTTTGTGGCGTATCAATTTTTCGAGGGTAGAGTATGATACACAGGTACAAAACGGACAAAATATAAAATTAAAGGATGCTGCTTCGGGGCGCGATCTGCCTGAGCATAACTGGGTATGGTCATCGCAGGGGGTAATTAATATGCACTACCCAGAGCGTTGGGGTTATCTGCTGTTCAGTAACCATACAGCCGATGATGTAGTGTTTGAGATGCCTTATGCCGAGCAGCAAAAAAAATATTTATGGCTTATTTATTACCGGCAAAAAGAGTGGTACAGGAAAAACCAGCAGTACGCGTCATCATTAAAAGAATTAGGTATTGAAAGTGGTTATAACATTTTAAAAAAATTTAATAACTTACGGCTTGAAGCCACTAAACATCAGTTTATGGTTTTAATTAACGATGAGGAAAATAAAATAACCTATACCATAAATCAGGATGGGCTTGTTGAGCCTTTAACTACTAATCATTAAAAAAGCCATGAATAAGCGCGAATTTTTAAAAGCGGGTCTGTTAGCCACTGTTGCATCGCAATTACCAATAAAAGGCCAGGCTTCGCCAGTTGTTGTAAGCAATAAAAAGAAGGTTATAAAAAACTGGATCTGGATAAATCCTAATTTAAAGGATACTGACGATGATCTTAAAACCAATTACACGGCTTATAAAGCAGCTGGCATTACCGGAATATTTTTTGAGAACGATAGTGAAAGGCATTTCCGCGCTGCAAAGGCTCATGGAATTGAAGCACATCGCTGGATATGGACCTTTAACCGGGCCGAAATGGTTACCGAGCACCCGGAATGGTACAGCAAAAATCGTAACGGCGATTCATGCGCCGATAAGCCGCCTTATGTAAAGTATTACCGCTGGCTTTGTCCGTCTCGTCCTGAAGTGGAGCAATACTTGACGGATACGGTTGATAAAATTTTGGCTAAAGATTATGTGGATGGTATTCACCTGGATTACGTACGTTATTGCGACGTGGTGCTGCCTGTAAACCTTTGGGATAAATACAAAATTGAACAAACCAAAGAACTGCCCGAGTATGATTATTGCTATTGCGAAGTTTGCCAGGCCAAGTTTAAGGAGCAGTATAACCAGGACGTTAAAGCAATTCAATACCCGGATGCAAGCCTTTCATGGCGCTTGTTCAGGTATGGTAATATTATCCGCGTGGTAAACAGCATATCGGCTGTAGCGCATCAGCATAAAAAACCAATTACGGCGGCAGTATTCCCAACTCCAGAAGTTGCGCGCCGCAATGTGCGCCAGGACTGGACAAACTTTAAGCTGGATGGCGTATGCCCCATGATATACCACGGTTTTTATAAAGAAGGTGTAAGCTGGATAGGCGATGCTGTTGCAGAAGGAATTCATTTTTTGGCTGGCAAATTCCCACTGTATGCAGGCCTTTATCTTTCCGATTTTAACAATGACGAAGAAGTACGTTCAGGTATACAGTATGCTTTAAAGAACGGCGCCTCGGGTATATCTTTCTTTGGCAGGGTTACACCATCTGTTCTGGATATTTTAAAACAGGAAACGAGTGGATTTAAAGCCTGAGTGGGTATAAGGTGCTTACTTTCAACAAAGCCATTTTGATTATCAAAACGGCTTTGTACTTTTACCACAGCAACAACCGCTACAAAAACTATGAACTACAGGGATTTTAAAGGCACCGCAATAGCCGAAGTTGGATTGGGTACCTGGCAATTGGGCAGCGCCGATTGGGGCAATGTGAATGAGGGTGATGCCATAAACATTTTAAGAGCCTATACAGACGCCGGTGGTAATTTTTTAGATACCGCCGATGTATACGGCATGGGTGTGAGTGAAACGGTTATAGGCAAATTTTTAAAAACGGTTGATCACACTATTTATGTAGCTACAAAGCTCGGCAGGCGTGGCGATGCCCCAAACGGATGGCCGCAGAATTTTACCTATGATGCCATGAAGCGCCAAACCGAAGACTCTTTGAAACACCTGGGTATCCCGCGTTTGTTTTTAGAACAGCTGCACTGTATCCCTACGGATGAAATGCGCTCGGGCAAAGTATTTGATCATTTACGCAGCTTACAGCAGCAAAAGCTCATTACGCATTTTGGGGCCAGTGTTGAAACTTCTGAAGAAGCATTGATTTGCCTGGAGCAGGAAGGTTTGGCTTCGTTACAGATCATATTTAACCTGTTCAGGCAGCACGTAGCCGATGAAGTGTTTACCAAAGCCGCGGATAGGGGAGTGGCTATTATTGTACGCGTACCTTTAGCCAGCGGGTTGCTATCCGGCAAGTTTAATTCACAAACCCAATTTGCTCAAAACGACCATCGTAACTATAATGCAAATGGCGATGCATTCAACGCCGGCGAAACATTTTCGGGCATGGAGTTTAATGAGGGGGTAAAACTATCAGATAAAATAAAGGGACTATTGCCTGATAACCGTATGCCGCAATGGGCTATCAGATGGATACTTGATCATCCCGAAGTTACCACTGTAATACCAGGTGCATCAAAAGTGGCACAGGTTAACAGTAATGTAGAGGCTTCAAAATTGCCGCATTTATCACCAGCTGTTCATCAGCAGTTAAAGGATTTGTATGATGCGGAGATTTACGATAAAATAAGGGGGCATTTTTAGAATGTTGATCAAAAAATAAAGGCTGTCATCCTGAGCCTGCCGAAGCATGGCGGGAGGCATCTCCGCTCGATCCTTCGACAGGCTCAGGATGACAGTCCCGTTTTTATATAGATTAGTCCCTTGTCCTAAAGAGATTGCTTCCTCAATGACGTGTTTTTTTATTATTACAAGAAACCTTTGGCCTTTAACCTTTGCCCTTTTACCTCAAAACTCCTCAAAAAACTATCCCCTCAACTTATCAAGCAGGTCACTTAGTGCGGCGGCTTCTTCTTCACTCATGTTGTTTTTCAGAAAGTCTTTGGTCCTAAATTCTTCATCCATTTTTGAGAGGATCTGCAGGCCCTGCTCGCTGATGCGTATATCAACCGCTCGCCTGTCTTTATTATTGGTGCAGCGCGAAACCAGTTCTTTTTGGATAAGGCGGTCAACAATACGCGACGCGTCAGACATTTTATCAACCATACGTTCTTTTAATAGATTGATGGTGGCTGGGTTGGGGTATTGTCCCCTTAATATCCGCAGAATATTAAATTGCTGTTGAGTAAGATTAAATTTATCAAAGTGACATTTAAAGAAATTACTTAACCAGCCGGCGGTATATGCAATGTTAATTGCCGCTTTATGGTAGTTATCTTCAAAATTTGTGCTTTGTATTTCGTCGTCAATCCGCATAGTATGTAACAATCAATAAGATGCAAATATGTTCAATTATTTTTAATTTGCACTAACCGTAATGTGCACACTTTGAACGATTAATTATACAATATTGTTTTTATCAGGAGAGTCCTGATCTGCTGATTGGTCAGTTTTTCCATAATCCCAGGGGCAATGCAGGCATTTGTTTTTACAACAATAACCACGTTTTAAATGGTACTCCTTTGTAAATACAAAGTTGCCATCCTCATTTATATAATAGTCAACACCTTCCTGTAGCATTTAATTAAGCAGTTTTACAAAAATATCATTATTAAAATGACTTTTTAAATGCCTGCCATCGCCATGTAATGTCCACACTTGTTTGGGTTGGGTGCGGGTTATGGTTTGTAAAATATCATTCCAATCGGCATGGTCTGATATAAACAGGGTATCCTTTTGGTTAACCTGCAGGTTTTTCCAGCCCGAAGCAAACAAGCGTGTAACACCGGTAGCCCTTATATAACTATCAAATGTAAACGGCGGAACGATGTACACAAATTCATCCTGCACTTTCATGAGCTTACGGCCATAAATTTGGTGGGTACCCAATGCAAAACCCATCTTTTCATAAATGGCATTAATAGGCATAATGCGATGGTGTACCAGGATCTTTTTTTGCGGGGCATAAGTACTTATCAGGTTTATGAGGCGCTGGCTTTTGCCCAGGCCATAAGCCCCTAACAGGATATTGGTTTTGATAGCATTGATCTTTTGTATTTCGGCAACCGGATCAGGATGTATAACGGCCGGATCGGCAAAGGTGCTTTCGGTGATCAATACATCCGTGGTAACCCATTCAATAGGTTCGCAGGTGGCATCGGGCTGTAGTTTATAATCGCCGGTATAAAGGTACCGGATGCCCTCATACTCCATTAATACCTGGGCCGAGCCCAGCATGTGGCCGGCAGGGATCAGGGTTATAGTTACCTGGCCAATATTAAACGGCTGGTTATAACCAACTATATTAAAAACCTTAGCCGCTGTTCGGTCATAACGTAGCTGCATAATGGTGGCTGTTGCCCTTGTACAGTACACTTCGTTATTGCCGCTTACGGCATGATCTGCATGCGCGTGTGTAATAACTGCAATTTTTGCAGGCAGCTTAGGATCCAGATGAAAATCGCCGTATTTGCAATACAGGCCCTTATCATCTATCAGAACAAAATCGTCAAGTATCATTAATTTTTTGCAAGTGATAAGTAAAGGTTGTGCAAAGCCAGCACCTGCGGAATTACCAGCTGCCGGTCGTCGTTGATGATGATGTCATCAGCCAGTTGTTTTTTTCTGTCTTCGGAAAATTGGCGTGCTTCACGGCTTTCTACTTCGGCTTGTGAAATTCCGTCGCGCTGCATTACACGAGCAATCCGGTTCTCCAATGGTGCCGAAACCAGTAAACTGCGGTCGCACATTTTGTATGAGCTGCTTTCAAATAACAGGGCAGCCTCTTTAATAACATAAGGAGCCGTTTTTATAGTTAATATCCAGCTGTCAAAGGCCCTAAAAACAGCTGGGTGTACCAGGGCATTCAGTTTTTTAAGTTCAGCTTCGTTGTTAAAAACAATGCCTGCAATATGTTTACGGTTAAGCGTACCATGCTCAAAGTAAGATTGCGCCCCAAAGGCTTGCTTTATGGAATCGATCAATAGCTCATCAGTTACCATTACTTTTTTGGCCTCATCATCGGCATAAAAAACGGGTATGCCCAAAAGCTCAAACACTTTTGCCACTGTAGTTTTGCCGCTGCCTATATTACCTGTTAAACCTATTTTAAGCATTATTTTTTTATGGGTTGAAATTTAGAGCAATGACTCTTAGAGCAAAGATAAAAGATGAGGTATCCTTACTCTTTTATCCAAAAATCCTTATTCCTGCCATGTATTATTTTTTTATGATGAAATCAATATTTGCCGGACTTACCTTTACAATTTTACAAAATGGAGGGACGCGTGTAAGCTTCACCGGGAGTGATTTGTAGTCGTGGTCGCGCCAAAGGTCAAGGTCGGCAGTAGCTTCAAACAGGTCTTCGTTCATATCAGGGTACCTGCTCAGCGCTGTAGTAAATGTCACTTTAACCCGCTGTGGAAATACCTTTACATTATCATAATTATGATTGTTAATTAGCTTAACAGGCAGATCCAAAGTTTTTTCGGTAAACTCATCAACCGGCACAATTACCTGTACAGTTTTAGGATATACATTTAAATTACCTTCCTTTACCGATTGTAAGTTTATCCGGGTATTTATAGTTTCATCAACCTCCTGCATTTGCAGCGAATCTGTTTTCCATAAACTTATTTCCTTTAACCTGCCAGTAGGGCCGCTCACCGTTATATAAGCTGGTTTAATAACTATATTGCCCGATACAGCAAATTGTTTCCGGTATTTAAGACCCAGCATAAGCTGTACCGGAACCTTTTTTACCAGCCTGTTTGTAAAATCAAAATACAGGGTATCAGGATCAATAGATATAATGGGTTGGGTAAGTTCTTTGTTGATGTTAATTTGCTTTAGCTGGGAGCTGAGGACTACATAATTTCGGTTTTCAAGCGTAGCCAGGTCAATAGTAATAGGCTTGCTTTCTTTATTCATACCCGAAAACAGCATTTGCCAGCCTGTGCCCTGTACGGTAGCCTTAACCGTATCGGGCTGTAAAGAATGAAAAGCACGTT
This sequence comes from Mucilaginibacter sp. P4_E8, assembly GCF_056401495.1. Classification (NCBI taxonomy): domain Bacteria; kingdom Pseudomonadati; phylum Bacteroidota; class Sphingobacteriia; order Sphingobacteriales; family Sphingobacteriaceae; genus Mucilaginibacter; species Mucilaginibacter sp. P4_E8. Next base: position 44,787 of record NZ_JBFUJG010000020.1, on the reverse strand, counting down.
TTTGCGGAGCGTTTTTGTAAGTAAGCACCTCCTGCACAGAGTAGCTATATACGTTGGATAGCGTAGTAAACACCCAGGCTAAAACAGCCAGCACCAGGCAGGTGAAAAATGCCGATAAGCGCCTTCGTTCTGTTGCTGATAATTTTACTATTGCCATATTTATTAAGCTTAAGGCTTAAAGCCAAAAGCTGAAAGCAAAAAAAGCGGTTAACTGTTTTCAACTTCCAGCTTTTGGCTGTTATACATGAGCTATTCTTAGCTTTGGGCTTTTAGCCTTATGCTTTTAGCTTTAATTAGCTTTTTACAGGGGCGGCCGGAGCATTTAACGCTTTTGAAGCATCTAAAGCTATAGCCGACTTATCAAAACGGATCTTACCGTTATCAACTTCAACTAAAAAAGTGGTATCGTTAATGTCGATGATTTTACCGTGTATACCAGCGGTTGTAACAACCCTGTCACCTTTTTTTAGTTCCTCTACGTATTTCTTTTGGTCTTTTTGCTTTTTAACCTGCGGGCGGATCATGAAAAAGTAAAACACTACGATAATTAATACCATAGGAATTAACATGCCGTAACCTCCAGATGCTGGTGCTGCTTGTAATAAAATAGTTGCTATCATTTTTTAAATTAATTGTTATTTCGTTAAAACTTCGCCAATTAAATGCACCATGTTTTGGGCGGGTACCGTATTGGCGGTAATGGTTATTTGTTTATCCTGCAAACCTGTTTTGCCCGCACTGTTAAATACAACTTTGATCAAACCGCTTTCACCTGGTTTAACCGGGGTTTTAGGCCATTCAGGTGTGGTACAGCCGCAGCTTGCAACCGCGTCAGTAATGATCAACGGCGATTTGCCATTGTTTATGAATTTAAAATCGTAGCTAACTTTATCGCCTTGTTTAATTTTACCAAAGTCATGACTTTCTTTTTCAAACTTCATTACGGGCGCAATTGCTGCATTAGCGGTAGTTGCAGCAGTTTTATTCGCTGTGCTGTCGCCTGTGGTTGCAGCTGTTGAGGCATTGCCCGGAGTTTGATTACAGGCCGATAATAGTACGCCTGCGGTTACTAAGCTTAAAAACAATTTCTTCATTAGTTCAATTATTATTCTATTAATCCTCTGCCTATTTTTTTGATCTTATTCTCTGCTTTAAGGTCAATTAAAATCTTGTCTAAGATACCGTTTATAAATGAATTACTTTTAGGCGTGCTAAACTCTTTGGAGATCTCCAGGTATTCATTAATGGTTACTTTAACCGGGATGGATGTGAAATTAACAAACTCTGTAATAGCCATTTTCATTAATAAGGTATCCATCATGGCAATACGCTCAGGCTCCCAGTTTTGGGTTTTGGCAGCAATCAATTCCTGGTAAGGTGCATCAAATCTTACGGTTTTCTGAAACAGGTCTACCACAAACTCGCGATCCTCGGCCCAGTTGCCTGTAATTTCGGCCAGGTGATTCAGTTTGGCATCCTCGTAAGCAAAGTTTTTAAATGTTTTTGCTATTAATGCCTGCAGCACATCGCGGTCAACGGGCCAAAAAATAAATTTATCTTCAAAAACCTGCTCGGCCAGTGATGATTTTAGAATTACTTTTTTGAAAATAAATTTAATAATGTCTTTATCCGTTTGTATGGTATCACCGGTTTTTGCAAGATATTCGGCATACTCGGGCGCATTTTTAAGGATAGTGAATAGTGACTTGGCCAATTCGGGCTCAAAATGCCACTCCACTTTATATTTTTTTAAAGCGATCAGGTAGTCGCGGTTATCATTCAGGGTAAGAATAAACCTGTTACTTAGTATTTTGCGGTCGGCATTCAGGTCTTCGGCGGTAGGCAGGTGTTTGTTGGCTCTTTCTTCGGCGTCATTTGCCGCATAATTAGCCACTTCCGAAATTAATGACAGCATCCAGATGTACATTTCAAATACCTCGTCAATGCCGCTCAGCATATTTTTTTCGTGTTGCCTAACGTCTTTAGTGTCCGATTGATGGTATGCGTATAGCGCTTGTAATACCTTTACCCTTAGGTGCCTTCTGTTTAACATGTGTAAGAACGATTTGATTCGCCAGGGGGCGAATGGTTAAAATTATGATATTGTTAATAGGATGATTTCACTTTTTTAATGTCTGCTATTCTTTTCTCCGCAATTTTATTTGCAGCTGTAATAGTAGAAATGTTTTCTGTTTTAGAAAGTTTTAAAATATTACGCGTTACTTCATAAATATTTTCGGTAAGCTGCATGGTGCGTTTTTTGCTAAAGCTCATCAGTTCCGAATAGCAGTTGATGATACCGCCTGCATTGATCACATAATCGGGTGCAAACAATATCCCCTTATCTAAAAGCAGGGCGCCATGCTCAGCCTCATCAAGTAGCTGGTTATTGGCCGAACCTGCTATAATACCGCATTTAAGCTTATTAATGGTTTGTGTATTAATGGTGCCGCCTAAAGCACATGGCGCATAAATATCGGCATCAATATCAAAAATATTGTTGTTTGATACCGCTTCGGCACCATATTTTTTAGCTATCTGGCCAATACGATCTTCCTGGATATCGCTGATGTAAACCTTCACATTCTCATCTCGCAGCAAACGTACCAGATGTTCGCCAACATGACCCACACCTTGTACTATGACTGATTTACCGGTAAGACTATCACTGCCAAATTGTTCTTTTACGCAAGCCTTTATTCCCATAAAAACACCCTGTGCAGCTACGGGCGATGGGTCGCCGCTGCCACCAATGCTTTCTGGTACGCCGGTAACATGCTGGGTTTCCATACGGATGTATTCCATATCGCGCGGATTGGTGCCTACATCTTCGGAAGTAATAAATTCTCCGTTAAGGTTTTTAATAAAGCGGCCAAACTTGCGCATTTTCGCTTCGGTTTTATCCCGGTGCGAATCGCCAATAATTACCGAGTAACCACCACCCATGTTAAGGCCGGCAACGGCACATTTATAGGTCATGCTTTTTGAAAGGCGCAATACATCATTCAACGCATCGGCTTCTGATTTGTAGTTCCACATACGTGTGCTGCCAAAAGCGGGGCCCAGTGTAGTATCATGAATGGCTATAATGGCTTTTAAACCTGTATCAGGATCGCTGCAAAATACAACTTTTTTGTGTCCGAAGGCATCGAGCTGACTGAATATGGATTCTGGTTGTTGAACAGGCATTAGTATACGGTAGTAAAATGTTTTAAGGCTCGACAAAAGTATAGGTTTTTTTTATTCTCACCAAGTTTATTAGTATACAGTCTCGGGCGATTTATGTAAAGGCGAAAAGCTTTAGGCAGAAAACCCGGAATTTGTTATTACTGACCACATGCTAAGGACTTTAGACTTTTCCCTGACTTTTAACTTATCTTACTCTCCCAACTTTTTAATACTTTTGATCATTCGGACATCCCAACCTTCGGACATCCCGACTTAAGACTTCGGACTCCTTACTTTTGGTTTGCCGGACTTTCTGACTTATGAAAGACCTCGCTTATCTTAATAAATTCTTTTACAAATACCGCTGGCGCTTAATTCCGGGTGTGCTGTTTGTAATTATATCCAATATTTTTGGTGTGTTGCCCGCGCAGGTAATACGTGTAGCCTTTGACCTGGTTACCGAAAATATTGGTGCTTACCAGCTTTTTGCCGGCTTTAACAGGCAAAGTATGATATATGATATTTTTGGCAGCAGTCTGATGCTTTTTGGCGCACTGGTATTGGTACTGGCCTTATTGCGCGGGTTGTTCCTGTTTTTTATGCGGCAAACCATTATCCTCATGTCGCGGCATATTGAGTACGACCTGAAGAATGAAATATATCACCATTACCAGAAACTATCATTAGCATTTTACCGCCGCCACAATACCGGCGATCTGATGAACCGTGTTACCGAGGATGTGAGCCGTGTGCGCATGTACCTGGGGCCTGGCATTATGTACACCATTAATACGGTAGTGTTGTTTATGTTGGTGATATATGCCATGCTTACTGTAAATGTAAGGCTGGCTATCCTTTCTGTACTGCCACTACCCATACTGGCGGGCATCATTTACTATGTAAATAACGTGATCAATTTCCGCAGCGAGCAGATCCAGGAGCGTTTATCTACCTTGTCGAGCTTTGTGCAGGAGAACTTTTCAGGTATCAGGGTCATCAAATCATACGTGAGGGAGGGTTTTGTACGAAAGAGTTTTGCTGCCGAAAGCGAGAATTATAAATCACATTCCATGGCCCTGGTTAAAGTGCAGGCCCTGTTTTATCCTATTATGCTGTTACTGGTAGGCCTGAGCAATGTGATCACGATGTACGTGGGTGGGGTAGAGGTAATGAAGGGCAACATCACATCGGGCAATATTGCTGAGTTTATTGTATACCTAAACATGCTTAGCTTCCCGGTTATATCATTAGGTTGGGTAACCTCGCTCATTCAGCGGGCGGCGGCTTCGCAAAAACGTATTAATGAGTTTTTGCATGAAAAACCCGAGATCATATCGCCCGAAGGGGAAATACATACAGTTAAAGGGGCTATTGAATTTAATAAGGTTTCGTTCACTTATCCGGATACAGGCATTCATGCCCTTAAAAATGTATCATTTACTGTGGAACCCGGGCAAATGGTAGCTATTATTGGTCGTACAGGTTCGGGAAAATCCACTATAGCCAATTTGGTAATGCGTATGTATGATACTACGGGCGGCCAAATATTCATTGACCATATACCTGTACAACAGCTTAATCTGGAAAGCTACCGTTCGCAAGTTGGCTTTGTACCACAGGAAGTTTTCCTTTTTTCTGATACCATTGCCAATAATATTGCCTTTAGTGCCGATGTACTTGATATGCCAGTTGTAGAGCAAGCAGCCAGAGATGCCGCGGTGTATAGTAATATTATGGAGTTGGAAAAAGGTTTTGAAACGCTGATAGGAGAGCGGGGCGTAACATTATCAGGTGGACAAAAGCAGCGGGTATCAATCGCGCGTGCTATTTTTAAACATCCGCAGATATTGATCTTTGATGATTGCCTTTCGGCAGTTGATACCCGTACCGAGGAGGAAATACTGAACAACCTGGGACGGGTGATGCAAAATAAGACCAGCATTATTATATCCCACCGCATATCGACCATAAAAAATGCCGACAAAATATTGGTAATGGATAATGGCGAAATTGTTGAACATGGCACCCATGATTACCTGATGCAATTGAAGGGTACTTACTTTGAGTTATACGAAAAACAATTGCTTGAAGAGGAGCAAGACGCCTGATTTTTTCTTTTTAACACAAAAAAATGGCATAAATGTTTCAAAAAGCTCAATAAAATCGAATAAAATACTTGCGCTTTCATTTTTTGATTTATATTTATGCCAACCAAAACTAATTACAGGTATATTCATTATGGGAGATTTTGACAATAGAGAGCGTGAAGAGGTTTTTTCAAAGAAGGTGAGAGCCGGGAAGAGGACTTATTTTTTTGATGTGAAAGCAACCCGTTCAAACGATTACTATGTTACAATAACAGAAAGTAAAAAACGGTTGGAGGATGGTGTTTTTATTAAGCACAAAATATTTTTGTATAAAGAAGACTTCGAAAAGTTTGCTGAAGGTTTAAAAGAAACCGTAGAGTACATTAAGGCAAATCAGGACGTAGTTGAAAAACGCTACGAGTACAACGAAAACCCTGAAGTAGCAAAAGCATCTGCCGATGAAGATTTCTCATTCGAGATTTAAAAAAGAACAAAACTAAACTAATACCATAAGGAAAAACCTGCTCTTGAGCAGGTTTTTCTGTTTGACAAGAATTTAATACAATTTGTCATTCTGAGCGTAGCGAAGAATCTAATCGCCGATATGCACAGTTCACGAATAGATCCTTCGCTACGCTCAGGATGACAAAGAGTGAGAATGTTTATCCTAAAGCAGTGTGCCCCGCATTAATATTACGGCGATGGTAAAGTAAATGATAAGTCCGGTTACATCAACCAGGGTGGCCACAAACGGGGCTGAGGATGTAGCAGGGTCGGCGCCAAGCTTTTTCAGGATCAGGGGTAACATGGAGCCGGCTAATGATCCCCATAATACTACACCTACAAGGGCACAGCCTACGGTTAAGCCTACCAATATCCAGTGCGGCCCGTAAATGGGCGAAAACATAGTCCAGATATAGATCCGCATAAAACCTATTAATCCCAATGTTAAGCCCAGCATTAAGCCCGACATCAGCTCGCGGCGCATAACCCGCCACCAATCAGCAACGGTAACCTCACCCAAAGCCATAGCCTGTATAATTAGGGTGGAAGCCTGCGAGCCGCTGTTACCCCCGCTTGATATGATGAGCGGAATAAATAAGGCCAGCACAACCGCCTTTTCAATAGCTTTTTCAAAAAAGCCCATGGCCGTGGCGGTAAGCATTTCGCCTAAGAATAATATGATAAGCCAGCCTACGCGTTTTTTTACCAGCCTGAACAGGTTAATGTCAAGGTAAGGCTCATCCAGCGCTTCGGTACCCCCAATTTTTTGAATATCCTCGGTGTACTCTTCGTTGGCTATCCATAAAATATCATCAACGGTTACAATGCCCAGTAATATGTTCTCATTATCAACCACGGGTAGGGCCGTGCGGTTATTCATCCTGAAAATATTGATGGCCTCTTCCTGTGGATCACTCGCGCTCAGGGCTATCAACCGGCCGTCCATCAGGTCGCTTACCTTTGTTTCGGGTTTAACCAATAGTATCTCGCGGATCCTGATATCATCCAGTAACTGACCGGTTTCGTCAATTACATATATTACATCAATGGTTTCAGAGTTTTTACCATACCGGCGTATATGAGATAATACCCGGGTTACATCCCATGTTTTTTTAACGGCAATATAATCAGGTGTCATCAAGCGGCCAACGCTGTCTTCCTCGTATCCTAAAAGAGATAATGCTTCCTTACGATCTTCGGGCGACAGGTGCTGGATCAGTTTTTGAACGGCATCACCATGCAATTCACTAAATAGGGCGGTACGGTCATCAGGAGGCAGCTCATTAATCAGATCGGCAACTTTTTGACCGGATAGTTTTTTAATGATACGCTCCTGGGTGGGCGAATCTAATATGCGGAAAACGTTAACGGCGCGGTTTAACGACAGGGTTTCAATAAATCGGGGGCCATGTTCAGGGAGCTCATCTATTAGCTCTTCAACATCCGATATATTTAGGTTGTTCAAATATTCCTGTAATTGGCTATCATCATTCTGTTCCAGTAACAATTCTATTTGCTCAACCATTTCTTTCATAAGCGGATCCCCCTTGTTTTTTACATCTTATTATTAACCTGTTTGCCTTATTTTGACGATGGCAAAAGTCGTTTATTTTTTCAAATTATAAGGCAAAATTTTCTGTTATCTTTGCGCAAATTTTGTCGGTAGTCTGAATCATAATTTTCAGAATTAAAGAATTGACAGAATTAGGCTTTTAGGGTTTCGAGTTTAGAAATTAAGATTTAGAATTTACCGTTATAATATGGGTTTACAATGTGGGATAGTGGGTTTACCAAATGTGGGCAAATCAACACTTTTTAATTGCTTATCAAATGCCAAGGCACAGGCGGCCAACTTTCCGTTTTGTACCATTGAGCCAAATGTGGGCGTAATTACTGTGCCGGATGAGCGTTTAACCAAGCTTACCGAAATAGTACAACCAAAGGCCGTAGTGCCAAACGTTATTGAAATTGTTGATATAGCCGGCCTTGTTAAAGGCGCCAGTAAAGGCGAAGGTTTGGGTAACCAGTTTTTGGCTAACATACGTGCTACAAACGCCATTATACATGTGCTGCGTTGCTTTGATAATGACAATGTGATACATGTTGACGGCTCGGTTGACCCGATACGTGATAAAGAGATCATTGATACCGAATTGCAGCTGAAGGATCTGGATTCGATAGAAAAAAAGATCCAGAAGGTTGAAAAAATGGCTAAAACCGGCGGCGACAAAGAAGCTAAAAAAACCTTTGATGTTTTAACCGTTTACAAAAACCATCTGCTTTCGGGTAAATCGGCCCGTACGGCCCCGGTTGCTGAAGAGGATAAGGAATACATTGCTGATATATGGCTGCTTACCGCCAAGCCGGTAATGTACGTTTGTAATGTTGACGAGGGTTCTGTAAGTACCGGTAACGCGTATGTGGAGCGGGTAAAGGCGGCTGTGAAAGAAGAAAACGCCGAAGTGCTGATCATATCGGCACAAATAGAGGCGGAGATAGCTGAACTGGAATCATACGAGGAACGCCAGATGTTTTTGAATGACCTTGGTCTTACAGAATCAGGTGTGAACAAACTGATCAAAGCTGCTTACCGTTTGCTTAACCTGGCTACCTATTTTACTGCCGGTGTGCAGGAAGTACGTGCCTGGACCATTACGCAGGGCTTTACCGCGCCGCAAGCCGCAGGTGTGATCCATACCGATTTTGAAAAAGGGTTTATTCGTGCCGAAGTAATTAAATATGAAGATTTTGTTAAATTTAACGGCTCAGAAGCTATAATAAAAGAAAATGGCAAGCTGGGTGTCGAAGGAAAAACCTATATTGTGCAGGATGGCGACATTATGCATTTCAGGTTTAACGTATAGTATAACCATTCAGAAACCTAAATTTGAAAAACCGTTATGAAAAGACCTGCTTTATTAAAAACCTTAGCCTGCTTATTTATAGCGCTTGTAATTAACATACAAAAGCCCTTTGCTCAAAATTCCAAATCAATGACTGAAATAACAACCGCGGTTGAGCAATTACGTAAAGCGATGGTAGATGCCGATGGCGCTACCCTTGACAAACTAACCTCAAGCGAACTAAGCTACGGCCATTCAAGTGGCAAGGTACAAACCAAAAAAGAGTTTATAGATGATCTTGTGACAGCTACATCAGATTTTGTATCTATCGACATTACCGATCTAACTATTAAGGTGGTAGGCAACACAGCAATTGTGCGCCACGTCCTTTCGGCAGCGAGTAACGATAAAGGCAAGGGCCCTGGTACTGTAAAACTTGGTATATTGCTGGTATGGGTTAAAAACAATGACCAATGGCAACTGCTGGCCCGCCAGGCAGTAAAAATTCCGTAAGTAAATAAGGGGATATAGTAATGTCCCGAGCGATATGAAAAGAGGGGTTACTTATTTCAAGTAAACCCTCTTTTTTTGATATTAACATTGTTGACTTTTGTACTTTAAACCATCGTTTTTTTCCATTTTCCACCCTTAAACAATATGTAAGCCGCTATGCTTAATCCAACTTCGGCAACTGGGATGGAAATAAAAACACCCGTTGGCCCCATTGCAAAATACTTGGCTAATAAATAAGCGAAAGGAATTTGGAATAACCAAAATGTAAAAACGTTAATTTTAGTTGGTGTCCAGGTATCGCCGGCACCATTAAAAGCACTGGTTAAAACCATGCCTACACCGTAAATAACAAAACCGCCGCTTAAAATTTGTAAAGACCGGGTGGCTACTTTTTTAACCGCCTCATCATCTGTAAAAAATGAGGCAAATAAATGTCCGCAGGTTAAAAACAGGATGCTCACAATGCCTAAAAACACAACCGTGTATCTTATAGTTTGAAATACCGATTGTTCTGCCCTGTCCAAGTGCCCGGCACCCAAATTTTGTCCAACCAGTGTTGCTGCTGCGTTGCTCAGTCCCCAGGCCGGCAACAGGAAAAACATCATTAGCCGCAGTGATGTTTGGTAGCCTGCCGAACCATGGTCGCCGCCGGTTGTGGCAACCAATTGCGCCAAAAATATCCAGCTGCAACTGGCTATCACAAATTGTAAAATACCGGGTGCGGCAATTTTAATAATCGCTTTGATCTGCTGCCAGTCGGGTATGAAATAGCTTATGCGTATTTTTAAAGCATTTTTGCCATTAAATAAATTGTAGATCTGGTAACTAACACCCAGGCCCCGGCCAATGCTGGTGGCTATGGCCGCGCCTGTTAAACCAAACGCCGGGATAGGGCCTATGCCCCTGATAAAAATAGGGCATAAAATAATGTTCGCGATATTGGCTATCCACAAACTACGCATGGCGATGGCGGCATTACCTGCCCCCCTGAAAATACCATTTATTAAAAACAACAAAACGATAATGAGACTACCGCCCATCATGATGCGAACGAATGGAGTTCCATGATCTGCAGTTTCTGTCGAAGCGCCCATAATTAAAAGTAGGTCGCGGGCATGCAGAAATCCAAAAATGCTGATGGCCAGGTTAATAAATACAGCAATTAAGATAGTTTGCATTCCTGCTTTTGATGCCGCTTCGGGGTTTTTCTCGCCAATACGGCGGGCAACAACTGCGGTTGCGGCCATACTTAAACCGATAGCCAATGAGTATATTACGGTTAATACAGATTCGGTTAAACCTACTGTTTGAATGGCGTGACTGCTGTTTTCTAAATGACCTACAAAATAAAGGTCGACCAGCGCAAAAACAGATTCCATTGCCATTTCCAACATCATGGGGATAGCTAACAAAACAATTGCTCTTTTAATGCTGATAGCGGTCAGATCAACTTCCTGGCCTTTTATCGCTTGCTTTAAAACAGAGAAAAAAGAAGATACCTTACTCTTTGTAGTAATTGACTGTGACATAAATATAAGCTTGTATTATTTTAGGTAGTTGCGTTGTATCCGGGCTGCAAATATAATGAAACCTTTTGGTTACGCAAGTTCGGAAATAAATATCTTCTATAGATACACTTATGTCTCAATTGTTACCGGGAATTTTAAAAAATACTATTAGTGGTAATAACACGCCAAACAATGAAAACGACAATAAAATGATTTAATTAAAAAACTACCTTTTTTTTATGTGAAAAGCAGGTAAACAGCGATATTTTTATCAACTTTTATATAAATAATATCAAAGAAAATCGTTAAATTAACAACACCAATTAATTCCTGATTTGTCTTTATTATATGGAGACGCTGATCACATACATGTTCCAGCTTACATTGGCCTTTATGGTAATACAGGTCTGTATACCCCTTGTGATTATTTTTAAAGAGAGGAATAAGCCCAAAACTTATAGTGATTACGCCGACTTAAACCAGATAAAGTTTGACAAAACAGAACACCAGCATTTTCTCCAGGAAATAGATTCTATTTTAAATATTAATCATATATCACATTGTGATGATTAAGAAACTTATTTAGATAATAAAAAAGCCTCTCAGATAAAATCTGAGAGGTTTTTGTGCTCCCGACGAGATTCGAACTCATATCGATGGTACCGGAAACCATAATTCTATCCGTTGAACTACGGGAGCGTTTGCTGCAAAGATATACATTCAATTGTTTATCCGGTTATGGAATGTTCAAAAATTGATCGGGTTATGATCTCTTTTATTTGAGCGTAGCTACGCCTCATCACCTAATTTTTATCACTCCGGTTTTATACAGGTCAATAGCCTGTTTTAAAATAGCCTGGATAGCTTCAATAGGCAGGTCCTGATCGGCTTCAAAGAGCATGATCTTCATCCGCGAGCGTTTTTCGATGATCAGGTTGGGGTGATCAAATCTTTTTCCTTCAACAATGCCTATATAGGGTTGATGGAATTTTTTATGCACCCATAAATAGCAGAACATTTTGCCCTTGTAACAAAAAAACGGCATCCCGTATTTCCATGCTGCCGAAATATCCTTGTCATGCTTTAAAATAATCTCCCGTAAGGCTAACAGGCAACCCTTAACCGGTTCTGCTTTTTGCAGGTAAAAATTATCAAGTTGCGTAAGCATGAGCGAAACAAACGGTTAATCCTGAAAGGGAATAGCCCTGTTTTTTACAATTTTTGAAGCAATAAAGGCAAACAGCCCTTGTACCAATCCCGAAACTATACCTATTACAACGCCAATGATGGTTAAGGCAACCCGGGGCGAAAGATGAAGGAGATTATTGTTATACATATCGGCTTCTTTGGCATGGCTGGCCATGTAAGGTTCGAAAAAAATGAGGTGGGCAGCTATGATCCATACACAGTTTAACAGGCTTAAACAAAACCCATTGGCAAAATACATATAGGTACAATTTTTAGCAATAAAGTATGCGCTGATAATGAAAATAGCCAGCCAAAAAATTCCCTCAATGTTACTGGGAATAATAAAGGCGGTAGCAATGCCCATTGCCAAACCAAATAGGGAAAGTTTGAGTATCAGGTTCCAGTTCATGCGGTTTTTAGGTTTTAAATGTATTAGCAGTATGCTTGTATAAATTTATCTAAAACAAACTGAAAAACAAACTTCTATCTTAATAGAATTGAATGGTATACTATGCAAAATTATAAGCTATACCTTTGAAGGCACAACTCCAAAGGCTTTTTTAAACGTATATGAAAAATGCGACAAGTTTTCGAACCCTACGTCAAGGTACACTTCAGATGGTTTCTGGCCTTTTTCCCTGATCAGATAATAAGCCTCTGAAAGCCGTTTTTGCTGTAGCCATTGCCCCGGCGAAGTGCGGAACACCTTTTCAAAATCCCGTTTAAAGCTGGCCAGGCTGCGACCGGTAAGCTTGGCAAACTGGGCCGCGGGTACATTAAACATATAGTTCTGGTTCATGTAAGCCTCCAGGTCAATTTTGTAAGGTTCGCTGAAATCAAAGAGGAAATCGTAAAATGCCGGGTTCAATCTTAGTAGCAACTCAACGGCCTCTTTTGTTTTCAGATCGGCCATGGTATTGCTGGATTGTTCGGGATGATTAAAATAGGGTAGTAAAGAGTCAAAATATCCTTTGATGAATGGGTCGGGAGGGAGCAGGTGCACTGAGTCGCCCGTGTAGGGTTTGGCCGGGGCAAGTTTATGCTCTGCACTGTATCTACGTAAAAAAGCCTGGTCAAAAAATATATTGATCGATTTAAATTCGCCTTCCGGACCGGGAACTTTCTCTGATTTGATCAGCTGGTTCCTGCGGATGAGCCCTACTGTACCCGCTTTAAAAACCCTGATGCCTTCATTCGTTTTTTGATGGGTTTCGCCCGATATAATGTACCCGAAAGCATGCTCAGGTACAAAGGATTCATTACCGCGCTGTTTTTTATCAACACAGGAGTACAGCAGGTTGTTGAACAGAATGTGGCTTTTATCTTTCATTTTGATCGGCGTTTTTAAATATACCCATTACTTTAATTGGCTCAACAACATTTTATCAAATGTACGGTCGGGCAGTATTTTTCTCATGAACAGCGCAGGTCCAGCCATGTAACCCCCGTGGTAGCGGGTTTTAGGGTTTTTGGCTGCTATGGCCTTTCTGATAAGGTTTACAATAACTATCGGATCGGCATTTTTTGCATTAGCTTTTACAGCAATGCCGGCAAATTGTTTGGCTAAAGACCGGTACTCCGTATTGCCCGAGATTTTCATCAAACTATCCATTGCTATCTCGCTCCATTCAGATTTTACACCGCCCGGTTCAATTACAACTACATCAATACCAAATTGCTTTACCTCGTTACGCAGACTGTCGCTTAAGGCCTCCAGCGCAAACTTGCTGGCATGATACCAACCGCCAAGTGCAGCTGCAAACTTACCGCCGATGGATGATATATTGATGATTTTCCCGTAATGCTGCTCCCGCATATGTGGTAAAACCAATTGTATTAACCGGGCAGCGCCAAATACATTTACCTCCAGCTGGTAACGGGCATCACTGATGGGTACGTCCTCAATGGCGCCGTATGAGCCAAAGCCGGCATTGTTTATTAATACATCAATGCGGCCTTCGGCTTTAATAATGGTTTCAACAGCTGAAGCCGTTGATGCCTCGTTAGTTACATCCATAGCCAAAACCTTTACGCCAAGTTGTTGAATATCGTCCATTTTATCAACCCTGCGTGCCGCACCATAAACAATATGGCCGTCCTTTAATAAATGTATGGCCATTTCCTTACCCATGCCGGCAGAGGCGCCGGTTATTAATATGATCTTTTTCATTTTTTCTGTTTTGTTTATTACAAAACAAAAGTGTGGGTAAAAGCAGGTGCAGAGGTTTGCTGAGTAGCTCAACTTTACTTTGGTGAGAAGCTCAGGGAATGAGTGGTAAAAAAACAAAGCTGTCACCCTGAACATGTCGAAGGGCGTGTACAAAAAGCTTATGCACTATGTTTCGACAGGTTCAGTATAACAGCCTGTTAAATAATTTAATTATTTAAAAATCACAATCGGCATGTTCAACACCATCGCCTGCTTTTAAAAAGCAACTTTTTATGGCATTGCTTATGTCCGAAAGATTAAATGGCTTTGCTATAAAGGCATCGGATCCGTAATTGCCCAATGATTCAAGTACCCTTGGATAAGCAGATACCATGATCACCGGGATGTGCGCCGTCGCGGGCGTGGTTTTTAGTATGTGGCAAAGTTCGCCGCCATTTATTCCAAATAATATGTAGTCCAATATTACCATGTCGGCATTGTAACTGATAGCTGCCTTACATATATCATCGGTAAAATTGAGCACCTGAACCTCGTAACCCTCCATCTCGAGAGCGTCTTTCATCATTTCGAGTATATCCTCGCTATCATCAAGGACTAAAATTTTTTTAGGCATATTATTAAATTGGTATTGATAATAACGTTTGGTTGATAACTTTTGTTTTTAACTCAAAACTTATTGCTGTAATAATTAAGTTACAGCTTAAGCCTCAAGTTCCGTTATTATATTATTAACGGTTTTTAGTACCGTATCTAAATTAGCCGGGGTGCTGGTTACTTTAGCTATCATGATGCCCCCTTCAATCAACGCGATAATGGAAAGGGCCGTTTGGGTGGTATCAATATCTTTTCTGAACTCGCCGGTAGTAATGCCGGCTTGTATCAATTCTTCAATGCCTTTTTTCCACCTCAAAATAACCCTGGCGGCTTTTTCTTTTAATACAGGGTTGGTATCATCTGCATCAACAGCGGTATTTAGTATAGGGCAACCGCCTTCAGGAAAGTTTACTGTAGTAAAGCTGTGATAAACTTTGGCATAAACCATTAGTTTTTCATGATAAGTAGGGGCCTTTTGAATAAGCTGCATTATCTGTTTGCGTACTTTGGATGTATTGTATTCAAATGCGGCTACAGCAACTTCTTCTTTATTTTTAAAATTACCATATATGCTGCCCTTGGTAAGCCCGGTAGCTTGGGTTAAATCAGATAACGAAGTGCCTGCATATCCCTTTTTGTTAAATATACCTGCAGTGGTTTCTACAATAAACTGACGGGTTCTATCAGCTTTTGATAATTCATTTTCCATAATGCAAATGTACCAACTGGTATTTTAATATTATAATTTGATAAACGATGATCAGGTATAGGAAGTTATATCGTGCTTTGTCAAAGTTTGCACAAGAGGAACGAAGGAGAAGATTTCTCCTTTGTTCCTCGTCGAAATGACATGAGTTTTTAGCGTTATAATTATGCTTTTCGTTATAATTATGCTTTTAATTATACACAAGCTAATTGCCCGTCAATTAACTGGTGCGGCTATGCAATGCTTTTAAAGCTTCGGCGGGTGATGACAGGTATAGCTGGTACAATTGTTCGGTACCGGCAACCCTGATCTCATAATTATCAGTTTCCAAACCGGCTAAAAACTCATCAGCAACCTGCGATGCAGGGATGCCATTGTGACCGCCTATTTCTGTAGAAAATTCAGTATCAACTAATGGAGGCATCAGTTCAAATACTTTAACAGGTGTTTCTGCCAGGGCAACTCTTAACGCCTGGGTGTAGGAGTGCAGTGCTGCTTTGCTTGCAGAATAAGTTGCGGTTACCTTACCAGGCACAAATGCTACTATTGATGATACATTTACGATAGCTGCTTCACTTTGTTTTTTCAGTGTTGGCAACAGTTTTTCATTAAGCCTGATCACCGACAGGTAATTGGTGTGCATTTCGGCACCTGCTTTTTCAAAAGTATCGGTATTGTTAAGCAAGTCGCTTAAACTGGCCGCACCCGCATTGTTAATTACGATGTTCAGATTGGGGAAATCGCTGATCAGTTTGGCTACCAGGGTTTCTACATCGGCGGCATCTGATATATCGGCATTAATGGCAGTTACATTTTGTAATTGTGCGGCAGCCTTTTGCAGGCGTTCCGGGTTACGGCCAACAATAATTACATGGTTGTTTTTGGCTGATAATTGTTTGGCTAATTCAAAGCCTATGCCGGCGCTTCCGCCTGTAATAAGTACTGTATTTTGTGAGGTTTTCATTTTGTTTAATGTTTTTTATTTTGATAGAACAAAAATATACCAATCGGTATATTTTAACAATAGGTGATATTCATTCCTGTGTCATCATTTTAATAGGCTGATTTTAAGTTTTATTAAAGATATAAAAAAAGAAGCCTGCTATTTTTTAAATAGCAGGCTGATACAAATATATATTTATTAAAAAGGGGCTATGATAATATAAAAACCGACAAACTTCTGGGCCCATGGGCTCCTATCACAAGGGATTGTTCAATATCCGCGGTTTTTGACGGACCGGCTATAAATGCTCCGTAGCCATATTCTGCACTGCCAATTTTAGCATAAGCCTGGCTCATGGTAGGTACCAGGTTATCCTTACTGATCACAACGGCCAAATGCTGGCTTATAAAGGGTAACACCCTCACATTCATCTGGGTTTCGGTTAGCCAAAGTGCGCCATTCTCTGCAACGCCAAGGCGTGCTGGCAGTATGGTTAGCTCTACATCGGCAAAGCTATGCGCCAGTTCATCAATTACATCGCTGGCAAATGTATAATCATCCAGTTCTTTAATGCCCGAAATGATTTTTACTCCCGGTTTAAACTCTTTATGTAATATGGTTTTTATAGCTTCAAAATTAGCCACTTCATAAACAAAACTACCCCCTGCGCTGGCTATGGTAGTATATTGCTGAACCAGATCGCCTTCGGTGGCTGTCAATGTATTTAATATTTCAAGATCGGGTAGTTCAGCATGATCAAATTGGTTTGCTTTAACTGCCGCTAATATTTTTTCCCTGCTCATTAGTTTTTTCCTTCCTTTCTTTTGCTGTACCATTCGCCAAATGATTCCTGAGGTGCCTTAGGCATTTCGCGGTGTTTGTACCATGGATTTAATTGATTATTGACCGCAAAAGGGGCGTATTTAAATGTTAAGCGGGCAACTTTACCTCCCGACCTGTACAATGCAGGCGACGACAAGGTAAATGCCATAGCCTTCATGGCTATGGTTTTTGCAGTAGGACTGTAGCCTTCTTTTACAATAACCTGCCGCCATTTATAAAGCTGGTCATGAATATCAATTTTAACCGGGCACACATTACTGCACGAGCCGCAAAGCGTTGACGCGAAGGGCAGGTCGGCATACTTTTTCATATCCAGGTTGGGTGCCAGTATGGAGCCTATAGGACCTGCAATGGCAGTATGGTAGCTATGGCCTCCACTTTTACGGTAAACCGGGCAAGTGTTCATACAGGCCCCGCAACGGATGCATTTCAATGAATTACGAAAATCCTCCCTGCCTAATTGTATACTACGGCCATTATCTACAATTACGATATGAATTTCGCGACCTTGTTGCGGTTTTTTGAAATGACTTGAATAAGTAGTGATAGGTTGCCCTGTAGCACTACGGGTAAGCAGCCTTAAAAATACGCCCAGGTGTTTCCTTTCCGGGATAATCTTTTCTATCCCCATCGAGGCTATGTGGATCTCGGCCAGATGGGCTCCCATATCGGCATTGCCTTCGTTGGTGCATATTACAAATTCGCCGGTTTCGGCAACAGCAAAGTTTACGCCCGTAAGAGCGGCACGGCGGGTTAAAAATACTTCGCGCAGGTGCTGACGGGCAGTTTCGGTTAGTATTTTGGGATCGGATTCGCCTTTGGCCGAACCTAAATGCTCATGAAAAATATCGCCTATTTCTTCTTTCTTTTTATGGATGCAGGGCAGTACGATATGGCTTGGCGGTTCGCCGGCCAGCTGTACAATGCGCTCTCCCAGGTCAGAGTCTATCACATCAACACCCTGATCTTTCAAATATTCATTTAAATGGCACTCCTCGGTAAGCATTGATTTGCTTTTAACCATGCGGTTGATGCCACGTTCCTGTAGCAGTTGATGTATTATCCTGTTATGTTCAGCGGCATCAGCAGCCCAATGCACTACCACGCCGTTCTTTATCGCGTTAGCTTCAAACTGCTCCAGGTATTCGCTCAGGTTTGATAGTACATTGTTCTTGATCTGCGATGCCGTTTCGCGCAGTAGTTCCCACTCGGGTAATTTATGAGCGGCAATGTCGCGCTTGGCGCGTACCCACCATAGGGTTTCATCATGCCAGTCAACCCTTGGCTCGTCTTTATTAAAGGCTGCCGCTAATTCAGCGTGGCTTTTTTCGCTAACATTGCTCATGGCTGGTAGTGGTTTAAAATTTCGGCAACATGAATTACTTTAACATCGCTTTTTTGCCTGCGTAAAATACCTTCCATATGCATCAGGCACGAAAGATCAGCCGAGGTTATATACTGTGCGCCATGTTCAATATGGTCATCCACGCGGTCTTTTCCCATTTTTGAGGATACAGCTTCTTCGGCAACACAAAATGTTCCGCCAAAACCGCAGCAATCGTCCTGCCGGCTCAGGGGCACCAGCTCCAGGCCCTGCACCATATCCAGTAATTGCGCAGGTTTGCTAAAGGCTGGGGCAACCAGCTCGCTCATTTGCGATATCCGCAGACCACGCAGTCCGTGGCAGCTTTGGTGTAAGCCTACTTTATAGGGGAAACGCGCCTGCAATTGCTCCACCTTTAACACATCAACCAAAAATTCGGTAAGCTCATAAACCCTTTTTCTGATATCCAGGGCCTGATCTTCTTTTTGGGGCGAATGCAGGTGCTCTTTGATATGCAAGGTGCAGCTGCCCGATGGGCATACGATATAGTCATAGCCCGAAAAATTATCGATAAATAAATTATTGCAGCCTGTTGTAAGGTGCTCATAGCCAGAGTTAGCCATAGGCTGCCCGCAGCAGGTTTGATTTTTAGGATACTGAACCTCAACGCCAAGTTTTTCGAGCAGCTCCAATGTGGCAATGGCCGCTTTGGGATAAAACTGATCAACATAGCAGGGGACAAATAAAGCTACCTTCATTTTATTTGTTTGTTTACTTTAATTGGTTAAAGCAATATTAATGGTTATAAATTGTAAAACTGTCCTGAGGCATCTTAAAGTATAGTTTAAACAAGTGCAGCCTTAAGTTTTAAGAAAATGGCTGATTGGTTTTATCCTTTACTTATTAATAAATGTAACTTGTACAGTTGAATACTAAGGAACGAAATTACAGTTATAGTTGACAAGTGTTATCAGCTTTTTTTGCAAAAGATTAACGGTAATTAGCGTAGAGCCTCACCCCAACCCCTCTCCAAAGGAGAGGGACTCTGATTTGCCTGAGAATTAATAAAAACGCGCTACTTATACCTTAATAAATTGAAAGCGGTGACAGTGTTTTGTCAGTAGGGTTAAATATATAAATACTTGATTGTCAGATGTTGATTATTGTTCATGAGCGTTCACGGGTGTACATATGAACACTTACACGTGCCTCGCAACGACGGAATAATGATTTTTCAATCAGCAATATAAGCCAGCTTAACGTTCCTGTAAGCGGGTTTTTGAAGTTGTGCTTTTAGTTTTATAAAGCTTTCTGTTGGGCCCTGAGTAATAAACATATTTAACAGCCAGGCTGGTACGCTGCCGCCTGCATCCAAATGCAGGGTATATTCCACCCTCACCTGCCCGTTATCGGTTGGGGTAATTATCCATTTACCTACGGAGTGTTCAATGCGCACTATTCCATCCTTAACAGGTACCATATCCGCGAGGCAAGGGGCATCAACTGTGATTACTTTGGTTGCAGGGTCCTGTGTTACTTTTATATGGGCAATAAAATCGCGGTTATGTAAGGGCCATGGTATATTCACCTCCGAATAATAGTATAATTCTGATGGAGACACCTGTCTTATCAAATTAACAGATTTGGTATGGTACACCCAATCAATACTGCCTTTTATATCCATTAATACGGCAACCAGTTGTGCCGGCGTTGCATTTAATGAACATTCTACCTTAATGGCTTTTATTTTTGAATTGGGTACGTGGCGTGTATAAACCTTAATACCTTCTTTAGTGGTACTTAATGCCCAGGGTTCGTCGGCATTGGCTGTAGTTAGCGTTATTAAAAGCAGGAGTATTAAGGTTATTTTTTTATACATGATAAGTACATCAATAATAATTATTGATGTAACAAAAGTATATACAAAACAGGCCGGTTAATTAACCGGCCTGTCAAAACAAGGTCATTTGGTGTTAAGTGAATGTAAATATGATATACTTATGTCAATTGAGGTGATAATTATTTCACGTCAAAAACGTAGCTACCCGCGGTCACTTTATATGGTTGTGTGCCTGTTATTGGTTTTCCGCCCTGATAAACTTTACCTTCCGGAAATTTGATGGTCGCAGTTGAGTTAGCGGGTACCGTTACCCTATAGGTAACACCGGTATTGCTCCTTTGCCATGAGGATATTATTTTGCCATAAGGCCCATTATGCGTCGCTGTAAATTCATTGAGTCCGGCTACAAAATGTGGTTGCAACAGTACATTCTTAAAACCCGGATGATCCTGATCAGTATGTATGCCTGCGATGCCTTTGTATAGCCAGGCCCCAATTTCGCCAAACATGATATGGTTCAATGATATGTCAGATTTTGCATCGATCTTCCAGTTTTCATAAAGTGTAGTTGCCCCGTTCACCATCCACCATCCCCATGAAGGGTAAGTTTCCTGCGATGCTATTTTATAGGCTACATCAGGATAACCATTATCACTCAGCGCGCCTAAAATGGCTTTGGCACCCAGTATGCCCACGTCAAGATGGTAATTATCAGCAGCTACACGCTGTGCAAGGTTGGCGGCTACTTTTCCCTTCAGATTTTGCGGTACTACATCCCAATAAAGCGGTACACTCAGTTCCGTTTGCAAACCCTTACCGTACATGCCGGTTTCGGTGTTCAGATATTTGGTGTTGATGGCATTCTTAATTTTATTAGCCAGGGCCGAGTATTTTGTGAAATCGGCCTGTTTACCCAATATTTTGGCTGTTTTGGCCAATATACAGGCATCGGCATAATAATAAACTGATGAAGTAAGCTCAACCGGCGAAACCGATTTTACAGGTACCCAATCGCCAAGACCCCAGCTGGTGCGGCCGGTTGGGTAAAGCTCATCAATGTGGTTTACATATTTTTCAATGCTGGCGTAGCTATCGGCCAGCAGCTTGCTATCGCCATAAAACAGATAAATGTTCCAGGGGATAATGGCTATGGTGCTGGTCCAGTCGGGCCCGTTACCCCATTCGTACCCCCAGCCACCGGTTGGGATAATGGATGGCAATACGCCGTTAGGTTGCTGCTCGTCACGATGGTCGGCAAGCCATTTTTCGTAAATAGTTATCGCATCAAAGCTATAAAGACCGGTTTCGCAGGCTATATGGGCATCGCCTGTCCAGCCGTTTTTTTCGCGCTGCGGGCAATCGGTAGGGTAGCCAAACAAGTTGCTGAGATAGGAGTTATTGGTAGCGGTCCAAATTTGGTTTAGAGTTTGGTTTGAAGATGTTACTGTACCAATTGGCGCAACATCGCTGTGCATAAAATAAGCTTTCAGGCTTTGTTTGGTCAGTTCAACTGGTTTACTGCTGCTTACCTCTACATATTGAAAACCTTTGTAGTTAAATTTAGGCATAAAGGTTTCTTCACCTTTACCGCTTAAGATAAAAATATCAGTCTGAAAAGGGTCTTTATCATCTGTAGGGCGATAGTGCAAGTCGATATTAGATTGATCAACATGGCCGTTCTTGTTCATCCGTTCGGCGTGTTTAAGGCGGATGACTGTGCCCGAATCGCCTTTTACGGTGATCTGGCTTACGCCCGAAATATTACGACCGATATCAAACACCCACAGGTTATTGTCAATTTTGGTGATGCTTTTGGCAGCTATTTCCTCTACATTGCGAATAGGCTGCAGGCTTTGGGCTACTATGTTTTGTGATGGCGCCGCGCGGTTAATGACCGGTTTCCAGGCGCTATCAATAAAATTGGGCGTGTTCCAGCCGGATTGTTCGCGGCGGGCGTCATAATGCTCAGCAGTGTAAATGCTGTTAAATACTACCGGACTAAGCGAGGTTTTCCATTGGGTGTTTGATGATATGGTTTCTTCGGAACCATCGGTATAGGTAATGCGCAGATCCATACAAAACGTAGGGCGACCGCGCCAGGGAGCCTGGTGAAAAAACCAAACCGCGGTGCTCTGGTGGTTATACCAGCCATTGCCTAATAATACGCCAATGGCATTTTTGCCGCTTTGTAGTTGGGTGGTAACATCATAGGCTACATATAAAGTACGCCTGTCAAACCGGGTGTACATGGGATCGAGCCGGTGATTACCGATTTTTTGTCCGTTGATATACATTTCATATAAACCGGCTACCGCAATATAAGCCCTTGCAGAGCGGATGGATTTAGCAATCTTGAACGTGCGGCGAAAATAGGGGGCAGGGTTAACAGCGATACCCTTATTGTCACTAATCCACGAACCTTTCCAGTTACGCATATTCATCATACCGGTTTCAAAACTGGCAATGGCCGACGCGCTTAATTTTTTACCGGCCTGATCCCATAGCTGAACACGCCAATAATACTTAGTAAAAGGTTGTAAAGGTTTACCCTGATAGCTCACCAAATTTGCCGCCGACATAATTTTGGTGGTTAGCCAGCTATCGCCTTTACCTGCACTTACCGAAGCAGAATCTGTACCCACAAAAAGCTGGTAAGCGGTTTGCGCGGCGCCCTGCTGTTCGTCGGTCAGTAACCATGTTAAACGGGGATGCGGGGCATCAATACCTATAGGATTAAGCAGATGTTCACATTGTAAACCGGCAGCTTTACCCGGTACAGCCGCATAAGCCGGAATAATAAAAAGACTATTAAATAATAAAGCGATGTAAAGCTCAAGCTTACATAAGGGTTGTTTCATATAATGCGATAAAACGGGTTATAAATGTAAGCAAATGCTTTTAGCAAATATTTATTCAAAAGGAAAAAGCTTGTTTTGAACATTAAAGTTAATTGGCTTAACAGCAATGTTAAAAGGATATTTTTGCTTATGCAACCCTAACTGTCCTGTACTGTCTGGTGGTTTTTACAACAACCCTCGCAATACCGGCCAAACGTTATCAGCCATGATCCTGTAGCCCTCAGCGGATGGATGCAGCATATCGGGAAGGTTAAGATGGGCTTTCCCGGCTACACCTGCCAGGTAAAAGGGCACAAAAGCCATTTGGTTAGCATCGGCCAGTTTACGGAATATGGATTTAAACTCAACCGCGAAAGGACTGGGGATAAAAATTGGGATCTCCATGCCCATCAAAGCCAGTTTTACATCGGGATATTTGAATTTAACCTTGTCAATAATGGCCTGTAGATTTTTATAGGTGGTTTGGGGCGATACACCCCTGATGATGTCATTAATGCCCAGTTCCAATACAAAAATATGTACTGGCCTGTCTATCCAATACTCCAGGCGAAAAAGACCACCGCCTGATGTGTCGCCACTTAAGCCGCCATTAATAATATGATAAGGTAGGTTTTCGGCGTTTATTTTTTGTTGTATCAGGCCGGGGAGCGATTCGGTTTTAGCATTTTTCAGGCCATAACCCGCCGTTAGGCTATCACCAAAAAAAAGAATGTTGTACATAAAATGATGAGTTTTAAGTAAGAAGTCTATAGTCTTAAGTCAAATCTTTTTTCTTAAATTTTCCAACTTAGGGCTTTCGACTTAGAACTCAATACCTGGTATTATCCCTAAAGTTTTGCGCGCGCGCAGCAATCTGCTCTAAGGTAAGTTCGCCATATTTTTTTGCACGGTCCATCCATTCCGGCCCGTTTTCGGCAAGATCGTCAATGATCGATTTACCATCAGGACCTTTTTTTGTAACATAGTTTATGCCGTAAGCAACTGCTGCACCAACGACAAGAAATTTCAATAAACCCATAATTTTGTTTTTTAATGTTTATATGACAATGATGATGCCAGTTTGTTACATGGCTTATTATAAGACCTTTTGGCTGATGTAAAGTTTAATGTTTTAACTACTTTTACAGCTAAAGCCTGTTGCAATATGTTTTTTATCCTTTCAAAAGTATTGGCGTTTTTACTTTACCCACTGTTATACGTATTTGTTTTGTTATTGGTGGCTATATTTTCAAAAAATGCCAAATGGAGGCGCAGGTGTTTACTTTATGGTGTTTGTCTGCTTTACCTTTTTTCTAATTCGTTTTTGCAAAACCAGTTTGCCAAAGCTTGGGATGTACCTGCTGCCAAACTCGAAAATGGCAAAGTGTACAGTACGGTTATTATATTAGGCGGTTTTGCATCGTATGATAGCAATGCGAAAGGTATGTTTAATGCCGCTGCCGACAGGTTCATACAGGGGGTTCTGTTACAAAAAAGTGGCCGTGTAAAACACATTATGATAACGGGTGGTAATGGAAATTTAAATCCGGGCAGTTTTAGGGAGGGCAGTTGGGCCAAAGGCCAGCTAAAAGCTATGCAAGTGCCGGATAGCTGTGTCCTGATTGAGGATCAATCGCGTAATACGCTTGAAAATGCTTCGCTGACAAAGGAGATACTGCAAAAACATGGGCAGAAGGGACCTTATTTGCTGGTAACATCGGCTTTTCATATGCGGCGATCATTAGGGATATTTAAAAAGAAGGGAATAGATGTAATTCCATATTCCTGTAACTATATTGCCGGAACCGGCGATGCATCATTTTGGGAAATTGTGCCTAATGCAGATACCCTGAGCAAATGGAGCACTTATATTAAAGAGGTTATTGGTTTAACCGTTAATCGCATTTCGGGAAAGGGCTAACAGGATGCTTTCTTCTTTTTGAATTTTAAAAAACTAAATAAAAGTTAATTTCTTTATAATAATTGCGGAGCAACAAAAGCTTATGATCTGCACTTTCAACAAAAAAACATGGGCAAAATATGGGGATATTATTAGTTGAGGATGAACCCAATGTTGTATCGGTAATAAAACGGGGACTTACAGAGTACGGTTTTGAAATAAGCGTTGCCGGCAATGGCGCAACCGGGCTGCAAATGGCGCTTGATAATGATTTTGACCTGGTAATATTAGACGTAATGCTGCCGGTGATGGATGGCATACAGGTATGTAAGCTCATCAGGCAGCAAAAGCAAACCATGCCTATTATTATGCTTACCGCGCTTGACTCTACAGAAAACATTGTGAGCGGTTTAGACAGCGGTGCGGATGATTATTTGGTTAAACCCTTTAAAATAGCCGAACTGGCTGCCCGCCTGCGCACGCTGCTGCGCCGTAAAGGGGGAGAGGCACTGGTTAAAAACAATGTATTTACTATTAATGATCTGGAACTTGATGCCGAATCGAAAATAGCTTATCGTAATAAAGAAGCATTAAAATTGACTGCTACCGAATTCAGACTACTGGAGTATTTTGTTAAAAATCAAAAAAAGGTATTGTCACGTATTCAGATACTGGAAAGTGTATGGGATATTGATTTTAACATGGGTACCAACGTGGTTGATGTGTATGTGAATTACCTGCGCAAAAAGCTGGAGAAAAACGGCGCGCCAAAACTTATCCATACGGTTTTTGGTATGGGCTACATCATGAAAGAGGACGAACGGGATGAAAATACAAAGTAAAATAACCTTACTGTTCCTGTTACTATCAGGTGCCATATTGTTGCTGCTCAATATCACTATCTTTTACCTGGTATACCGCTTTGGCTTTGATGATTTTTTTAAACGACTGGAGGCACGCGTAAATATATCGGCCGAGGTAAATATTTTCCCCAGCGCAAAAAGCAAGGCATATCTGGAGGTTAGGAACAAATACCTTGAAAAACTGGAAGCCGAAAGGGAATATTTTTTTAATACCGATACCATAAACAAGGTTCATATACCCCGTGGCATTAATGTAAAAAGCAATTTTATCCGGAATATATTAAAAGACGGTAACGCGCGATATAAGGTTGATAATACTTTTTATGCAGGTAAGGTATTTACCAAAAGTAATGAAAAGTACATTGTTATAGTTTCAGCGGCAGATCCCTCAGGTTTCCAGGAATTAAAGGACCTGCAGCGGATATTGATATATGGCTTTCTTGCCGCTATGGTATTGGTTTACTTCGTGGGTAAAATATTTTCATTCTATACCTTTCAGCCCGTAAGGCGCATTATTCATAACGTTAAAAATATTACGGCCAATAACCTGCATTTCAGGCTTGATGAGTTGAGCGGCAGCGACGAAATAGCCGAGCTGTCATATACTTTTAACGATATGCTTAACCGGCTCGAAACCGCTTTTGAAACGCAGAATAATTTTGTAAGCAATGCATCGCACGAACTGCGAACTCCCCTAACCATCATCAGTACCGAGGCTGAACTGGCTTTGAACAAACCTGATGTGAGCACAGAACAGCGCGAAATATTCAATACCATTTATTCGGAATCAGAAAAGCTGGGCCAGATATTGAACAGCCTGCTTACGCTGGCACAATCGGGCTTTGATGGTAAAAAGCAACGCTGGGAAAGTATCAGGATAGATGAGCTTTTGATGATAGCATCAGAATCAATTAAAAAGATAAACCCGGATAGCAACATCCAGATTGATCTGGATGATATGCCCAGTGATGAACGCTTGCTTTATGTAAGCGGCAATAATAATTTACTGCGGCTGGCTATCACCAATATCATAAGCAATGCCTGTAAATACTCAGATAACCGTATGGTGAAAATAAGGTTATTGGCCGAAAATAATAAAGTGATCATCTCCATCGCCGATCAGGGTATTGGCATCCCCCAAACCGAACTTCAACATGTATTTGAACCATTTTTCAGGGCCTCTAACGCGCATAATTATGAGGGGCATGGGGTAGGGCTGCCCTTAACGTTAAATATAATACGCCTGCACAAAGGCAGTATAGGTATCCGATCAGAAGTTGGCACTGGTACCGAAATGAAGATTTTTTTGCCGGTGGATAACCTCAACCCAGCCCTTTCCTTTGGAGAGAGTTGGGTGAGATAAAACTCTAATCAAATTCTAATAAGTTTCTTATATCGTCTTAATTATTGGCCGCTACACTTGTATCAAACAAAATGTACAAGTTAAACCATTAAAAAAAGACGACTATGAAAACGCTGCTTATCCCTACCGATTTTACTTATCAATCACTTCAAAGTATTCCTGTAATAGCACAGCAGTATTATCCTCAAAAGCTGGATATAATACTGGTACATATGTTAAAAATAACCGATTCTATAAGCGAGTTGCTTATGCTATCTCGCCGGTCTGCCGAACTCAGGCACATTCCTGATAATTTTTATGTACGGTGCCGCGAGCTTGAAAAAGATTACAGCCACTTAATTAACCGCGTACACATTGACATATTTTATGGCAGCACCATAGCTGTTTTTAATAATTACCTGGATGCCCACCAAGTAGATGGGATTGTGGCTCCGCATGATAATTACCAATTGCTGTTTAAAAATAGTATTGATCCCGAAATACTAATAGCAAGATGCGGAAAAAGGGTAATTGCCATAGCCGAAACACCGGGATCAATGGCAAATATTATTACTGAAGAGTCTGAGCTAATTGAACAACAATAATGGACTATTAATTATTTAAACATTATGCTACTAAAAGAAAACATACCAGCAACCTATGTATTTGGTAAAATAAAGAAAGAACTGATCATGGTGGCCATTTACTCATCGGCTATTTATTTTGTGCATCAGTACTATAATTTTAAAGAGGTATCCATCCCCTTGACGGTACCTACCATATTAGGTACTATAATATCTTTACTATTGGCTTTCCGCTCAAACCAGGCGTATGACCGTTGGTGGGAAGCCCGCATTTTATGGGGAACTATAGTGAACGACTGCCGCACCTATACCCGCCAGATATTAACTTTTGTTGACAGCAGTTATGATGGCGAAGAAAAATGGGCATTAAAAGAGAGGATAGTAAAGCGGCAGATTGCCTGGTGTTACAGTTTAAGCCGTCATCTGCGTAAGCAAAACGCCAAACAAAACCTGGATGCTTATTTGAACGAAGATGACCTCAATACCATCAAAAACAGGGAAAATGTTCCGGTAGCGCTCAACGAGTTACAGGGACATGATCTGAGGACATTATACAAATTAGGCTGGGTTAATGAGTATCAACAGGTTGCCATGGACGAAACATTGACCCGTTTTATAAACTCCATGGGCGGTTGCGAACGTATCAAAAATACAGTGTTCCCGGCTACTTATAGTGTTTATATACACTGGCTGGTATTATTTTTTGTACTGCTGCTGCCCTTTAGCCTTATTGAGTTTTTTGGCATATTGCAAGTGCCGCTGGTAATTGCTATTTCGTCGGCATTTTTCCTCATCGAGAAGATGGCCATCCACTTGCAGGACCCATTTGAAAACATGCCTACCGATACCCCTACCACAGCTATCAGTCGCAAAATTGAGCAGGATCTGAAACAGATGCTGAAAGATGAACTGCCAAAGGATATTGACGCGGTTATCAATAAACAACAAAAAACGCAGGCGGTATTCTATATTTTATAAATATCTGAGCATCATTGCACGGAAGTTCTTTTAATCTCCCCCGGTAGGGGGAGGTTTTTATTTTTAAGTCCTCCCTTCCGGGGAGGGCTGGGTGGGGTTAATTGCTTCTTCCATCGCTAAGACGCGTTAATGGGTTTTCTCCCTTAATCATATAAATCTCCCTTTATTTAATTACTTTGGCCTCAGGGAAATTTAAAACACCTCCCACTTTACAAAAATGACTTATTGCCTGGGAATTAAGGTTAAAGAAGGATTATTGGCCATAGCTGATACCCGTGTTACATCTGGAACTGATACTACTATAAAAAAGAAAATAACAATAGAACAAAAGGATAATTTTTCGCTTTTTATCATGACGAGCGGTTTACGGTCGGTAAGGGATAAAGCCATTACATATTTTACGGAACAACTGGAAACCAAAGAGTTTAATAAATTGTATAAAGCTGTAAATGCTTTTGGCGAACAGGTTAAACGGGCCGCTGAAGAAGATCGGGTTTCACTGGAAAAAGCAGGTTTTAGATTTGACCTGAACACTATAATAGGGGGACAGTTGAAAGACGATGATGAGCATAAGCTCTTTTTACTTTATCCCGAAGGTAACTGGGTTGAACTGGGGCAGGGTGCACCTTACGTAGTAATAGGTAACTCAGGACACGGCAAGGCCATATTAAACAGGATACTTGAAGAGGACTCGAGCTTGAAACTGGCGCTTAAAACAGGCTTTTTATCATTTGATTCTACCCGGGTAAGCTCTAATAATGTTGATTTTCCTATTGATGTGGCACTTTACAAAAAGGATAGCTTTGAAATTGTAGAGCAGCGGTACGAGAAGAAGGATCTGGAATATATATCGGCCGAATGGGCCGAAGAATTAAAAAATGCCCTTGATCACATATCAGAGGATTGGATGGAGGTTGCATTTGATAAGCTAAAAGAAACTAAAACAACGAGCTGACAATATGAAATTCGATGTGTTTACCCAAATGGAATATGTAGTACGGTCGCCGGGCACATTGATATTAAATATACACGCTTTACGCACACCGCATCAAACGGTGCTTAATGAGGAGTTTACGGTTGAGCCATACATTAAGGTTGAAGAACTGATCTCGCCCCAGGGCGAAAACAGGCTGATGCGTTTTGAAGTGGCCGATCCGGGTACTATTAAGGTTACCTATAAAGCCCTGGTTGATAATTATTATGAGCTAACTGATTATACGCAGCAACAGGAAACTATGGTTGCTCAAATGGATGTAGCTGTGCTGCCTTACCTTAACCCAAGCCGATATTGCCAGTCGGATAAATTGTACCGCCTGGCGCATAACCTATTCGGGCATATTACAAACCCTTTTGAACAGGTAGTAACCCTTACCGACTGGATCCATAAAAATGTACAATACCTGAGCGGGTACAGCAATTCACAAACGTCGGCCTTTGATACGGTAACCGAGCAGGTTGGTGTATGTCGTGATTTTGCCCATCTGGGCATCGCTTTGTGTCGTGCTTTAACTATACCTGCACGTTATTTTACCGGCTATGCCTATCACTTAAAACCGGCCGATTTTCATGCTTGTTTTGAAGCTTACCTGGGCGGTAACTGGGTGTTATTTGATGCTACCAAACTTGTGCCGCTTAATGGGCTTATCAAAATAGCAACCGGCCGTGATGCCGCCGATACGGCCATAGCCAATATTTTTGGTGATGTAACCTTCACTACCATGCAGGTGAGCTGTGAACTGGCCCTGGAGGAAGGCTTTGAGCCAATTTATTACGGATCAGAGGATTTTAAAGGGCTGTCGTATTTGTAGGATTAAGAATTAAGCTGCTTTTAATTTTTGTGCTACACACCCGGTTAATGGCCAATACAGCTAATGGATGGCTAAAAAATGTGCAGGAAAATAAAAGGAAATTTGATGCCGCGGGCAGATTCGAACTGCCGTAAAAGGTTTTGCAGACCTTAACCTATCCTCTCGGTCACGCGACTTTGAAAAAAAACTATAAAATCACTTATAAGATGGCAGGGGGTAAGATCTTTGTTATCTTTCTCCTTTACGGAGCAGGAATTAGCACCTTTTACATTATGCGGATGTACAGGTTGCTAAGACGTCTTTGGGCCTTTCCCTCAGTCTTTCTTGATAAGTTAAATAAAGAACTCTTTGTCTGTTGACACTGCAAATATAAAAACTATTTATATAAATCCTATAGGAATAGTGGAATATTTTTAAATAAATTGATTTGTCTGAAAAATTGATGTTTTAGAAAAAGAGCTACTCACCCTAAAATTGCGCACTTTTTGATCCTCCTCTCAACAGCAAAAGAAGTATGGATTTTTGGTTCTTTTCATTTTTCCCAATTTAAATTCCCTCTTTCCACCGCAGGTGAAGAGAGGGTGATCAAGCGTAGCGATGGTCGGGTGAGTCAACTCGTCAGCTTAAATGAAACTCCAAAAGGGGATAAGAACTTTTGCGAACTTATTTCTCATTATTTCACATATTTGCACTATGAGCAAGTTATGGCAAAAAACCACTAATGTAAATGAACTGGTAGAAAACTTTACTGTTGGCCGCGACAGGGAATTTGACGAGCAAATGGCAGCTTTTGATGTTTTAGGATCGCTGGCCCATACCCGTATGCTGCAAAGTATAGGGCTGATGGATGCTGTCGATCTTGACCTTGTTCAACGCGAATTAAAAGCCATTTATGCCGATATTGAAAAAGGTGGTTTTACTATCGACGATGGGGTTGAGGATGTTCACTCGCAGGTAGAAATGCTGCTTACCCAACGTATTGGCGATGCCGGTAAGAAGATACATAGCGGCCGTTCCCGTAATGACCAGGTGCTGGTTGACCTGAAACTGTTTTTTCGCCATCAATTGCAGCAGGTTGTTGAAGAAACTGAAACCTTGTTTCGCCAGCTCATTGAATTAAGTGAAAAATATAAAGACGTTTTATTACCAGGTTATACCCATTTACAGGTGGCTATGCCTTCATCATTCGGACTATGGTTTGGCGCTTATGCCGAAAGTCTGGCTGATGATCTGGAATTGGTTTTGGCGGCCTATCGCATCACCAATAAAAACCCATTGGGTTCGGCAGCGGGTTATGGCTCGTCATTTCCGCTAAACCGTACCTTAACAACCCAATTATTAGGGTTCGATAGTTTAAACTATAATGTAGTATATGCCCAAATGGGCCGCGGTAAAACCGAAAGGATCATAGCGCAGGCTCTATCATCCATTGCCGCTACGCTGGCAAAAATGGCCATGGATCAGGCCCTGTACTTAAGTCAGAACTTTGCTTTTGTAAGCTACCCTGATACTTTAACCACGGGCAGCAGCATTATGCCGCACAAAAAAAACCCGGATGTTTGGGAAATTATGCGCGGCAAATGCAATCGCCTGCAGGCCCTGCCCAATGATGTGGCCATGATGACCACCAATCTGCCATCAGGCTATCACCGGGAGCTGCAGTTGCTGAAAGAGTTATTGTTCCCTGCGTTTACCGATTTGAAAAACTGCCTGCACATGGCCACCTTTATGCTGCAAAACATAAGCGTGAATGCCGATATATTGAAAGATCCCAAATATGCCTATCTGTTTAGTGTGGAGGAAGTGAATAGGATGGTATTAAACGGCACGCCTTTCCGGGATGCTTACAAACAAGTAGGTCTGGCTATTGAACAAGGTGATTTTAATCCTGATAAAACAGTAAACCATACCCACGAAGGCAGTATAGGTAACCTGGGTAACGAGCAAATTACAGCAGCATTTGATAAGTTGCTTACTAATTTTGATTTTGAAAAGGTTGAGGTGGCGATAAAAGGGCTGGTAGGAAAATAGAATGGTCATCCTACTCGATATAGATGGCGTTTTGGTAACTGCACCATCCTGGAAAAAGGTTGAAAGCGGCCCAGATGGTTTTATGTTATTTAATAAACAATCTGCGGAAAATTTAGCTTTTATACTATCAAAAACGAATGCATCTGTAATTTTGACCACTACTCATAGGATTAGTTTTGACTTGAAGAAATGGATTGAAATTTTTGCATCGCGAGGATTAAATATTCAAACGATTTCAAAGATAAATGATAAACAAGTCCTCGATGAAATATCAGATCGGGGAACTGAAATAAAAGAGTGGGTTGATAAAGAGGGCCATCAGCAGAATTATGTTATTATTGATGATGATACATCAATATATGGCTTACCGTCATCAATAAAAGACAGATGGGTTGCTATTAAACCATTTATTGGTATAGATGAAGAAGCAAAACAAAGGGTATTAGCAATTTTATTAGAAAAATGAACGGACAAAACAGAAACGATATTTACCCGGGCCTTGAGGTCGATATTATCCTGAAAAAAGACCAGCGGAGCGGTACCTTAACCCGTGGTTTTGTAAAACGGTTACTGACTAGCTCGGCCTATCACTCGCGTGGTATCAAGGTTCAGTTAGAAGATGGGCAGGTTGGCCGTGTGGCCTGGATAGTTGAAGAAGACTAAATTTAATAATTCATAAATTCTACACAATTCATCGCCATATTTACATCAGTACTTACCATAGTATCAGAACAATATGCCTGCAATCACTAAAACAAAAGCAAAGGTATGGTTTAAGTTAGATGCGCATCACCGTATGCTCATATCATTGATTGCAAGTGCTGTCACCCTGTTTTTTTCCTGGGGCCATTTTAGCACGCCCGCGGTGATATTGTTTACCTGGATAGCTTTTGCACTAATGATCATCATTATGGACTGGATAATCATTTTATCATCCCACCCGATGGAGGTTCGTAAGATTGCCAGGATCGAAGATTCAAGCCGTACATTGATATTTTTATTTGTAATCGTGGCTTCATTGATAAGTATGCTGGCCATTTTTTTCCTGCTGAAATCGTCAAAGGAGCTATCTCCCGAGGCTGTAACCGGGCACGTGTTGCTGGGCATGACTTCGGTTATTATTTCCTGGTGGCTGGTGCATACTATATTTACCCTGCGATACGCCCACATGTTTTATGCTACCGATCCTGACGATGATCAAAAGAAAAAGCCAATAGGCGGGCTTGAATTTCCGGGCGATGAAAAAGAACCCGATTATCTCGACTTTGTTTATTTCTCTTTTGTTGTTGGTATGACGTTCCAGGTTTCAGATGTAGAGATATCCTCCCGTCAGATCCGCCGCCTGGCCTGGATCCATGGTCTGATAGCATTTGCATTTAATACCGCTATTGTGGCATTAAGCATCAATGTAATATCGGGATTGGTAGCTAAATAAGCTTAACTAAACAGGCTGCTAATAAATTGAGGGCGTTTTAATTGCATGCCCAAAGCTTCATTTAGTTTTTCAACAACGTAATCAGCAAGTTTAGGTGAAAACTCTTCTTCGTGCTGGTGCATTAAAAACCATACCGATTGTAAACCCAATTGCTGCCATTGTTTTATCCGCTCCATCCATTCATCAACACGGGCATAGTCGGTAGGGTGCAGGCCATTACCCACAAAGCGGATAAACGCGTGTGGGGTAGGCAGGTTCATGTGCACCACATCACGACGACCGGTAGCATCAGTTATAACCGCGCCAACATTAAGGTCGCGGAGCATGGCAAATACCTTATCACGGTTCTCTTGTACTGCAAACCATTCTTTATGCCGCAGTTCAACAAATACGGGTACGTCTTTCGGGAGTTGTTCCAGGTATGCTTTTAGTTCCGGGAAACTTTTGGGGGTATAGTTATCGCTTAGCTGCAAAAACAACGGGCCAAGCTTATCGCCAAAGGCCATAATGCCCTCGTAATAGCTGGTGGTAATATCTTCCGCGTTTTTTAACCTGCGGATGTGGCTGATGCTTTGCGAAAACTTAGGACAAAATTTAAAATGAGGATTACTCTCGGCCTTGGCTTTCCATTTGGCAATAGTATCCGGACCGTAAA
This sequence comes from Mucilaginibacter sp. P4_E8, assembly GCF_056401495.1. NCBI lineage: Bacteria > Pseudomonadati > Bacteroidota > Sphingobacteriia > Sphingobacteriales > Sphingobacteriaceae > Mucilaginibacter > Mucilaginibacter sp. P4_E8. Next base: position 10,123 of record NZ_JBFUJG010000020.1, on the reverse strand, counting down.
CATTGTAAAAAGTAGCATTAAGCTCGATGCAATCAAAATGTTTTACATATTCATCCAAAAAATTAGCTTCTTTGGTTTTAGGCGGATAGATCTGACCTATCCATTCCTTACGTCCCCATTTAGCGCAACCCACGTGTACCTGCAAGGACTGGTTGCTTTTTGCAGCCTTTAGGGTATTGATGGTAAGTTCAGGATCAGGTGGGAGCGTAAAATCTACTGCTGCTAACTCCTCTGGGTTTACACGGCCAAATTCCATAGGTTAGTTGAATTTTTTTGGAAAGATAGGGTTTTGGGTTGAATTGTTAATGAAGCTGAATTGAGGGTAGTGTCTCGGTTTGAAATTTAATTTTCACTCGTAACCTCAACCCCATATCGTATTGCCGCCTCAAGTATATCAATTTTTATATCTTTTAGCGTTTTGAACTTGATGCAATACCCGGTAACGCTCGCCTTGCCTATTTCTTTTCCATACGTTTGGGCTAAGTATGTCTTATCCTTAATACCGAGAATATAAACAGAGATCCCTGTTGTGTTTGCGCTCAAACCAACTTGGAAAAAATCCCTGGTCTTTCCATCAGCATATTTTATGGTGTAAAATCCATAGCCTATGTTAGGGTTACTAACTGTTTTATTTTCACTGTTTTTACCATTGTCGAACCATAATTTACAACCTGGTAAAACTTGAAGTATGTGATTGTGCAACTCTTGAATTTCACTACGTTTTGGTTCGGGTTGGCTGGTAATATACTCTTTGATTTGTTCTTGTACGTCCATATGAAATATTGAATTATGGGGTGTTTACTTTGCCTTTTCAAATCTCGCTTTATTTACCGGAAAAAGGTAATCAACCCAACAAATCAACCTTAAATATAGGCGCCGCCCTTTTTTTAGAAGCCTGTTCATAAGCATAACCCAGTTTAATGATCTCGCCTTCTTTGTAAGCCGTGCTGAAAAAAGATAAACCAACAGGCAGCTCATGCGCTTTACCCATGGGTACCGTAATATGAGGATACCCGGCCATTGCCGCTGGACCCGAAAACGAGAACCCATTATCATAATCGCCGTTCACCAGGTCAATACAGCCTGCTGGGCCGTTGGTGGTACCTATAATGGCATCCAGTTTATTGTCGTTTAGTATTTTATCAATTACTTTTTTGGTGCCATCACTTGTCTTTTTTAAGGCATCCAGGTATTCTTTGCTTTTTAAATCGCCTTTGGCCTGGGCCTGTTCCAGGATTTCCTGTTTAAAAAAAGGCATGGCTTTAGCCTCGTTATTTTTGTTAAAGGCAATTACATCGGCAAGTGTTTTGGTTTTGCTGTTAGCGTTGTTTAAGTACAGGTTCAGCCCGTCTTTAAACTCATACAACAATACGTTAAATTCACCCTTACCTATTTCTTTTAACTCTTTATTCAGTTCAATTTCAACAACAATAGCACCTTTGCTTTTCAGCGTTTTAATGGCATCCTGTAACAAGGCTACCACAGCCGGATTATCATCTAAAGCCGATTTCTCAACACCCAACCGCTTGCCCTGCAATCCATTGATATCTAAAAATTTGGTATAATCGGTTTCTGCTTTTCCTTTACTGGCTAAAGTATAAGTGTCCTGCGCGTCAATACCGGCAAGTGCACCTAAAAGTATAGCGGCATCCTTAACCGTACGCGTCATTGGTCCGGCGGTATCCTGCGTTTTTGATATGGGGATAATGCCCGTGCGGCTCCATAGCCCAACGGTTGGCTTTATACCCACCAACCCATTAACCGATGCCGGCGATACGATAGATCCGTTAGTTTCGGTACCAATGGCTACGGTGCATAAATTAGCCGCCGCCGCCGATCCTGATCCCGCGCTTGAGCCGCTGGGGTTACGATCAAGTATATAAGGACATTTTGTTTGCCCGCCGCGGCTGCTCCACGCGCTGGTTGAGTGGGTGGAACGAAAGTTGGCCCATTCGCTCAAATTTGTTTTACCCAATAGCACGGCTCCAGCTTCGCGCAATTTGTATACAATAAAGGCATCCTGTTTGGCAAAATTATCGCCCAGGGCCAGTGAACCGGCTGTGGTATGCATGTTATCGCCTGTGTTAATATTGTCTTTTATCAGTACGGGTATGCCATGTAATGGTCCGCGTACTTTGCCTTGCGAGCGTTCTTTATCCATGGCGTCGGCCATGTTAAGGGCATCTTTATTTATTTCGATGACCGAGTTAAGTTTAGGGCCGTTCTTATCTATTTCATCAATGCGTTTCAGGTACAATTCTGTAAGCAATCGCGAGGTATATTGCTTGGCCTGCATTTTTTGCTGCAGATCGGTAATGGTTGCTTCCGAAAGTTCAAACAGGTCATCTTTGTCGTCAGTTGCAGCATCTGCTTTTTTTTCTGCGGATGGCTGACTGCAGGAAGCTGCAACCAGGGTTGATATAGTTAAACCTGCTAATGAACCTGTTTTTAGGAAATTTCTTCTGTGCATAAACCGTGAGTTTAAAGGTGTTACAAGTAACAAAATATTTGGCTAATTAAAAATTATCAACCTAATATGTTACACAAATCGCGGTCATATCAGCATAAATAAACTCCTGATTAAAAGCTTCCCAAACAACAATGCATTCTGCAATAAAATAGTGATTATTTTTGAGGGATCAGAGCCTCATCAGCCAGTTTATCCGTACCATCAACTTTGCCGGTATATGTAAGGCCTAATATATTTTTTATCAGGTTAAAAACATCTACATTTTGAAATGATGGAATGGTAGTATGGAGTTTAAATGCAGGTCCCCAGGCCAGGAATGTGGCATGCATATCTTTAACCACGCTGGGGTCATATCCATGCCAGCCTATGTTTATTTTTTTGCTGTATAAATTAAATACTTTAGGATAATGAGGGATCAGTAAAATATCGCCTATGCGGTTGTGCCAGTCGTCGGTTTGGGCATAATGTAATTTGGCGGGCATATCAGCCTTAAGATAAACGTCATAATCTTTAGCCTCCTGCTTTAAGTTGTTATAAGTAGCCTGAACGTCTGCCTGGTTTTTGGCATAAAGCTCAACCAATATCCCATCGCCCGAAACAATAAATTTGGAGGTATCAATAGCCGCGGGGATGCCAATAGCATGGTCTTTGTCAACTTTGGTCATCCCATGATCAGATACAAAAACAAAATTCACATCAAGGCCGGTTGTTTTTACGGCTTTGGTCAGTTCATTAACTGCCGAATCAACAAAATGAACCTCGCGGGCCGTTTCAGGTGCATCGGGGCCATAAACATGCCCGGCGTGGTCAACCTGTGGAAAGTAGAATGTAATGAGATGCGGACGATCTTCGGCGGGCAGGTTTAACCAGTTCACTACTTCGCTGATGCGTTTATGAATGGCTATCTTTTCGTTATAAACGTAATAATATGTAGGGGTTATATTTTGGATGGCAGCCTCAGATGCGACCCAGTAAAAACTGGCAGAAAGGAGGTGCTGCTGCTCGGCAAGCACCCACAAGGGCGAACCATAGTACCAGGAGCCATCGGCTACTTTGGCTTTATTGCCCATATAATAATCATCGTGACGGTCACGGTCATAAAATGTATTATTCACCAGGCCCGAGTGCGAAGGATATAAACCACTTACCAATGCATAGTGATTTGGAAAGGTAACTGATGGATATGATGGGATCATTGATGCTGCTCTCACACCATCGTTACTTAAGGCAAGTAAATTTTTGGCCTGGTATTTTTGTGCATAATCATACCGGAAACCATCCGCCGAAATGAGGATAACATAAGGCTTTTTTTGCTGTTCAATGCTGTTCTTTCGGCCCGGTACAATTTTCTGAACGGTATCAATCTGCCCAAAGGCAACAACAGTTTGTAAAAGGACTATTAAAAATGTGATGTATTTTTTCATGAAAAACGATAATGCGCAAATTTATATAAATAGCATTATGCGTATAATAAGATTGGGTTAAAGTATAAAGATCTTATTTCCTTTTCAGCGCCTCTGCAATTGCTTTTTCGGCAAGAGGCTCCATTACTTTGTAGCCCGCGAGATTTGGGTGAACCCCATCGCCCGATAATGATTTAGGCAGACCTTGCCTGTCATCAGCCATAGCCGAAAAATAATCCAGGTAAACGATATGGTGCTTATGTGCATAATCTTTGATCATGGTATTCAGGCGTACTACTTTTGGTGCAGGCTCCATACCTGGCCGCCACGGAAAATCAAAAGCGGGTAATACTGATGACAGCACCACTTTAATACCCGCGGCCTTTGCCAATATGGCCATTGATTGTATGTTGCCAAAAACAGCTTCCAGTTTAATAGGGCCATTGTTTTCGGCAATATCATTAATACCAGCCAGTATTACTACCACCGCAGGCTTTAAGTTAATTACATCATCGCGGAAACGTACCAGCATTTGAGTAGTGGTTTGCCCGCTAATACCGCGATCATAATAGGGCTTGCCCGCAAAAAATGCTGGATCATTATTTATCCAGAAGTCAGTAATAGAGTCGCCCATGTAAACTACACTTTTGGGGTTTGCTGCCGCTCCGGACACTTTGCTGTTATCGGCTTCATAGCGTTTAATATTGGCCCAGTCTTTATGAAAAGCCTCATCTTGTTTTTTACGGTTGATTTCTGCTTGTTGTTCTTTTTCGCTGGGCGATACGGTTTGCGCCATTGCGCCGGCTGCAAAGAGTACCAGCAACGAAAATGTTAATTTAAGCTTCATATAATTGGTGATTTAAAACTAAAGTAGCGCTTAATTATAATAAATAAAAGCATTTAGCAAATGTCTGTTTAAAACCCGCAAATTCCTTAGTTTAATAATGTCACAATTCTATATATAAATCGTAGAGTTTTAGCTTCCTGAAATGTTTTCATTATATTCATCACTCAGAATTTTAAAGCTATGGTACCGGATAAAATAATCAGCTTATTCTTGTTTGCTATCCTTCCGGTATTGCTACTGTCATGTGGCAAGCAAACTAAAGTTTTTGAGAGCAATTGTAATGAAGGGATAACTTTTAAGAAAGTTGAATTTACCGAACTCGTAAGTCATCTTGAAAAATATGATAAGCAGTATGTGGAGGTTAACGGAAAATATGCCGAAGGCTTTAAGCAATCAGCTTTATTCAATGATAGCCTTTTTGCCGATCATTCCCTAAAAAAGGCTTTGTGGGTTGATTTTAGCCAGGAATGCCCATTGTATTTATCAGGTACCCGGGTTGGTTTATTTGAGTATAATAACGGCACATTTACTCAAATTGATAAAAGATACATTACCATAAAAGGCAAAATTAACATGCATAACACCGGGTATTTAAAACAGTATAAGGGCTCAATAGATAGGGTGAGTTTTATTAAACTATAAATAATTTATTAATTTTTGTTTAAATAACTGATTAATACTCAATGATAAAGTATTTTTTGTTAAGCTATAATTAAAATAAATAGCATTTGCGTAAAACATTGATTAATAATTATCGTTATACTAAATAAATAATAACATATTACGATCATCGACCCGAACAATATGCCAGGTAATGGTTTTTGATGCGTTGACCGATGAATTAATTATTAATAGAAATTATTAAAAAAGTTTAAAATGGTATGATGAAGCCAAAAAAAAAATTGACGAAATCCTGAGCAAAGCTTATGCTTCTAAGCACATTAAGGAACTACAGTATAGCATAGCCGCTTTAAAACGAAATATAAAGTCTGTTGTTTTCGGCAAATATTTTAAGCATGTTAATGGTAATATGATCAGTATTGTCATATACGTTTTGATCAGGAGAGCTAAGAAACCCCTCAATTTCTTGTAAGGTTTCTGGATTCACTGATGCAAAAGCCATTGATGAGTCCGGGAAATTTCTTTTACTTGATATTCCGGATGCCAGTTTAATAATGTTTTTATGCCTTGTATCAAGTTCAATAGCTTTATAGATCCGATCAATGCTATTTTTATCGCCTTCAAGTACCTGCATAAAGGTGCCCTGGCAATATAATAATATGCCTGTAACGTTATACTTCTTATTATTAGTGCGCGAAACCTTAAGTACATCTATTAGTTCCTTTTCACTCAACGGCCTTTGAGCTGTGCTTACATAAACAATATATTCCATCTAATAGGGGGGCTATCCTTGTAGGGTACATTTCATACCTCACAACGGATGCTTGCAAATATTGTTTTTTTTTATGCGAATATTGTTTTGTTTTATGCTTTTTTATTGTAAAATGTTAAACATCAGGGTTGTTTACTATGAATTGTTAAATATTAAGCTTTAAACCGTCATATGCCAATTCAATATTATCGGGCAGCTCTTTTGATATATCAAGGTGTTTGCCTAAGCGGTGGCTGATGTGTGTTAAATAGGTTTTTTCGGCGCCTATATCATTGGCAAAGGCTATTGCTTCGTCAAGTGTAAAGTGTGATATATGTGTTTGTTTTTGCAGCGCATTGATCACCAGGATCTTTGTTCCGCTTATTTTTTCTTTCTCAGTTTCCGATACTGTTTTGGCATCAGTGATATAAGTAAAATCATTTATCCGGAAACCTAATACAGGTAATTTATAATGCAAAACCTCAACGGGGGTAAACTTTACGCTTCCTATATCAAAAGGGTGCAGGTCAATAGGGTGCACAATAACCTGCGGAATACCAGGATACCCGGTGCCATCAAAAATATAAGGAAACTCGCGTACCAGCGCCCTTTGTACACGTGCATCTGCATAAACATCAACCGGGCTGTTTTGCTTGTAATTAAACGCGCGAATATCATCCATCCCTGCAATATGGTCCTTATGCTCATGGGTAAATACAATAGCATCGAGGTGTTTTACTTTTGCCCGCAACATCTGGTACCTAAAATCGGGCCCCGAATCAATAACTATCGTTTTATCTTCGGCCTCAATTAAAATGGAGGTTCGCAGCCGCTTATCGCGGGCATCGGGCGAGGTGCATACCTCGCAGCCACAGGCAATAACAGGTACTCCCTGTGAGGTTCCGGTTCCTAAAAATGTTATGGTCACAGCTGCAGTTTAGTTTGTTTAATTTCCTGCAAAAATGCAACCTGTTTTTCGTCAAGCAGTTTATAGTCTACTTCAAGTTCACGCAAAAGCTCAACTATAGCCAGTATTTTACTTTCCAGGTTTGAGAAACGGTTAACAATAACCATACGACTGTTTAGTAACAGGCATGAGCCGGTTTTAAAATTGCCTTTTTCATACCGCACCCTGTACCCGGCTGATTTAAGCAGCATTTCAAGTTTTTCGAGCGTATGGTTAGTAGCGGGCAGCATTAATTCCAAAATTAACAAAAGTAAGTGTAATTATACCTTGAATTTCCTGAATTTTGAAAAGCTGACATTCGGAAAACTTGAATATATAATGGTTATATACCTATATTTAATCAACCTTTTATCCTAAAAATATCACCCAATGAGAAAGCTGTTATTAGTTACCCTAACTATAGTTATAAGCATTTCTGTTTTTGCACAGCAAACCAAAACCTATGCCGAGCGGCTTGGCTGGCCCAAAGGTGCCCGTGTAATTATTTTGCATGTTGATGATGCAGGTATGTCGCATGATTCAAATGAGGGTGTTGAGAAAGCTATAGATAAGGGTGTGGCAACCTCAACCAGCGTTATGATGCCTTGCCCCTGGGTGCCTGAGTTTAAAAAGTTTTTGGATAAACACCCCAATACAGATGCCGGTTTGCATTTAACCTTAACATCAGAATGGGATAGTTACCGTTGGGGGCCGCTGGCTGGTAAAGCCGCAGTGCCGGGATTAACGGATAAACAAGGTTGCCTGTGGCCATCGGTAGCGGCAGTATATTTTAGGGCCACGGGCGATGAGGTTGAAAAAGAGATAAGAGCCCAGCTTGACCGCGCGCTGAGCATGGGTTTTGTGCCCACGCATATGGATTCGCACATGGGAACATTGTTTGCCAAAGATGCCTTTATGGAGCGCTATATAAAAGTGGGTATTGAAAAACATATCCCTATTATGTTTCCGGGTGGTGATGATCTTTTTTACCGTGCCGAAGCTAAAGCGGCTACCATTGCCGATTTAAAAAAACAAGGCAAATACACCGAAGGTATGCAAATATCTGAACCAGCTGTCTTAGGTAAGGTAAAAGAAATTGGAGCCATGATTTGGAAAGGCGGCCTGCCTGTTTTGGATGATCTGCATAACTCCAGTTACGACTGGCAAATGCCCGATATAGAGAAAAAGACGGATGCGGAGATACAACAATGGTACACTGATCATTATATGGAGAGTATTGGCCGTCTTTCGCCCGGGTTAACTATGGTAATTATGCATTGTACCCAGCCATCAGCTGCATTTAAATATATTTCTGATACCGGCCAAAAGCGCAAAGGCGACCTGCTGGCCATGACAGACCCACGACTAAGGGAGTTTTTAAAACAACAGGGCTTTATTTTAACCACCTGGCGTGAAGTAATGGCGAGGAGGGTTAAAGCCGGTAATACGGATTAAAAGATGTGTGGATATGCAGGTGTGCAGATGTGCAAATTTCAAATGTGCAGATGATTTTAAATTTAGTGCATGCATCTGCATATCTGCACATCTGAAATTTGCACATCTATCTACTAATCACTTCCTGATATTTTTTTTTGCACCAACTTGTATTTGCCCGATTTGATGAGCCTTTGTTGCTCGGGCGAAAATGATTCGCGGCCGCCAAAATCCTGCACCCAGTAATTTTTATATAAGGCTGCGCCAACTTCTTTAAAGTCGGGGTTCATGAGGTTTTTACAGTGGCCCTCACTTTTAAACCAGCCATCCATTACCTCGGCTATGCTTTGCTGTCCAGCTGCAATGTTTTCGCCAACGGCATAGCTTTTAAAACCTTTATAAGCGTACCCGGCTGATAGTATACGGTCGCCCATACTGCGGCCGTCCCTGCTGGTATGGTCAAAATATTCGTGGCGGGCCATATCCCGGGCATGTCCTGCAGCTGCATCTTCAAGATCATTGTTCCAGGTTAAAGGAGCTGCCGGAGGATAATACCTGATGCCGCAGTTACAACCTTTTTGCCTGGTTAAATTTATACGGTATAAAAACTCGTTTCTGAACTGGCGGCTGCTTTGGCCGTAAGCGGTATTAAACGTAATTAAAATGGTAAGCGTAAAAATAATTTTTGCGATCAACTTTCTCATATCCTTTGTAAGACAGTTTTACCAGCAAGTAGTTTAAAACCGGCTGCAGATATAAGAAACGTTAAGGCCGGGGTTTTCTTATCCTTAACCGCCACCTGCCTTGTTTGCGGCGCCTGTAATAAATTATTACTGCTATGGCCATTAAAGCCAGGCTAATGATGAGAACTATTACAAGGCTACGCGTTTGGCTGATTTTGCTTTGTAAAGCTTTTTGTTGCTGGAGGTAAATACTTTTTTTTTGGCGATGGCCGAATCCTGTTTTTTGATCTGGATAGAATCCTGGGTGTTTATTTGAGCTAAGCGGTCTAACTCGGCTTTATGTATACTGTCATCAATCTCTTCATGCCGTTTTATGGCAAGGGAGGCTTTGGTAAACTCCTTCATTTGCCGGTATAAGCCTGCATAGCCTACCTGCACAGCCGATTCATTTTTAGGGTCTTTACTTTTTACAGAAAGCTTCAATGCCTCGTTCAGATCGCGCATACCCAGTTTATAATCTTCCATATCCCCCTTTATAGCCGAAAGCTCAATTAATGAAGTGATGATATTAGGCACATCATGCTTTTGCCGCGATATGGAATTTGATTGCAATATGAACCATTTGGCCTGAATGTATTTATGCTGTAAACGATAAATTTTTGACAAATTATTATAGCAGGTACGTAAACCCAGGGTATCCTCATAGTTTGAGTATACATGTAACGCCAGCATGGTATAATTTAAGGCATCCAGCTGGTTAAGGAATTTCCAGCGCCTGCTGCTTATCGTATCGTTCTTTGATAAATACGCGTTGGCAATGTCAATATATACAGGGCCCTTTAATGAATCTTTAGTGATCTGTAATTTTTGTTTAAGACTATCAAGATCACCCGCATGTGCTGATAATTGAAATACCGCTAAGAGGATAAAAATACAGGTAATAAGTTTCTTCATGTACGGGTTTATCG